>NZ_JBFUIP010000140.1:0-14985 GCF_056401815.1 Aminobacter sp. P4_D5
GGAGCGCACAAGGCGTTCGGTGGTCTCTGCGGCGAACACGCTGCAGCTGGCGACACGGAACTACGACTACCGCTATCTGTGCACCGACCTGATCAACAAGCGCATGGTGCCGATCATCGCCAAGATCCATGCCCGCACGCTCGAAGAATTCGGCCCGCTGGTCCGCCACGTCGGCGAGGAATTCACCTATGTGATCGACGGCGAGATCGAAATCCACACCGACCACTATGCGCCGACGCGGCTCGCCACTGGTGACGGCGTCTACATCGATTCGACCATGGGCCACGGCTATGTCTCGGTCGGCACTGGCGAGGCGACGATCCTGTGCGTCTGCTCCGCACCCGAATCGGGGCTGGAGCAGGTGCTTATCGATCAGGCTTGAGCCGCCCGTCAGCGATCTATCGAGGCATAGTTGGCGACGATGCTCGACGTCTGGATCTCACCGCTGCGATAGTCCAGCCGCCGCATCGACAGGCCATAAAGCTCGGAGAGCTTGCTTTCCGTGCACATGGCGGCGACGGGACCTTCCTCGCTTCTGGCAGAGCCGTGCAGCAGGACTGCCCGGTCGGCGATTTCCAGCGCATGGGTCGGCTCATGCGTCGTCATGATGATGGTGAGGCCTCGCTCCAGTGAAAGCCGGCGCAGCATCGACAGCACCACCGCCTGGTTGCGGAAATCAAGTGCTGAGGCCGGTTCGTCGAGAAGCAGGATATCGGCTTCCGAGGCCAGCGCACGGGCGATAAGCACGAGTTGTCGCTCTCCGCCCGACAAGGTGCCGATCGCGCGCTTGGCAAACGCCTGCAAGCCGACAAGTTCCAGAGCGTCTGCCGCGTGTTGCCTATCGTGGGCTGTCGCATTCGAAAACAGCCCGACGTGGCGTGCCCGCCCCATCAGCACGACATCCGACACCGAATAGGCGAAGGGCGAGGCGAAATGCTGCGGGACATAACCGACAGTGCCACTACTGCGTATCGTACCAGCGGCCGGGGCTATGAGGCCTGCGATGCATTTCAGCATCGTTGTCTTGCCGCGCCCGTTGCGCCCGAGCAGGACCAGCGTCTGCCCCTGCTCAAGCGAAAAAGACAGATCGCGAAACAGCCATGCTGCATCGGCGCCATAACGAAAGCCCAGCGACTGCGCGTTGATCATCGCTACCAGCCTTCATTGTGGGTTCGATGCAACAGCACCATGAACACCGGCGCGCCGACGATGGCGGTAAGCACCCCAAGCGGGATTTCGGCTGGAATGAGCGAGCGCGCCATGACATCGACGAGCAGCATGAAGCTCGCGCCCAGCAGCGCAGATGCCGGCAGCAGCCTGCGGTGATCGGGCCCGACGAGCGAACGGGCGAAATGCGGCACCACCAGGCCGACCCAGCCGATGATGCCGGAATTGGCGACGCTTGCAGCCGTGATGCCCGTGACGCAGCACAGCACCAGCCATCGCGTCGGCTCGACCTTGAGGCCGAGCCCACGGGCCTCCTCGTCACCGAGCGACAGGATGTTGATGCGAAAACGCATCAGCAGCAGCGGCAGGGCAAAGACAGCCACGATCGGCACCATGTACAGCGCGCGTTCGGGCGTTGCGCTGGCGAACGATCCCATCAGCCAGAAAACGATGGCCGGCAGCGTGTCATTGGGGTCGGCGAGATAGGTGGCGAGCGAGACCAGGGCGGAAAACAGCGCAGAAATGACCACGCCCGACAACACCAGCATCAGGATCGACGAACGGCCAGACTTGCGGCTCATCACAACGACCAGCAGCAACGCGGCGAGCCCGAAGGCAAAGGCCATCGACCATAAGGCGACGGCGCCGAGGCCAAGCAGGATCGCGAAAACGCCGCCGAAGGCCGCACCCGAGGACACACCGATGACATGCGGATCAACGAGCGGATTGCGGAAGACGCCCTGAAGCACAGCACCGGAAAGCGCGAGGCCAGCACCGACGAAACCGCCTATCAGCATGCGCGGAACGCGCACCAGCTCGACCACCCGCCACACCGGTTCGGCAACGCCCGCGCGGCCCGGGCCGATTCCAAGCCAGCCCAAGACCAGCGTCGACAGATCGCCAAGACCAACGCCATAGCGGCCGATCGACAGCGAACCGACCATTGCCGCCAAAAGCAGAACGACAAGGGCGGGCATGGCCAAGCCGATGCCGCTCTCCCGCACATTGGCAGCCGTGGTCGTGCCGTCGTTATCGACCATCGAAGACATTATGCCGGCCCGGGCGGCGTTGGCCGATACGGTTCATGATACGCAGCGGGTTCGTCGGTGAAGACCAGGGCCCTCAGAATATCCTGGAACAGGTTGGGGTCATGGCGCGGGTCGGAGCAGAACTGCTCGATATGGTCGCCATTGTGCATGAACACCTTGCCGCCGCCGGGCATGCGCCAGACCCAGTCGACCGGGCCTTCGTGGATGGTGCCATCGGCCGTCGGCCCGCCGATCAGGCACAGCCACTGTGCACCCTCGGGTGCATCGGCATAGCCGCGTGCGTATTGTCCCAAAATACCTTCGTGGCGATGGAAGTTCTCACAATCCATGCGGCCGAAATAGCCGCCCGGCTCGGCGGGCCGGATCATCCAGTTGGTGAAGGGCTTGGGGCTGACCGCCTTGAACGGCGACAGGCAAGGCAGCCACGGGATGATGATGTGGCCGTTGATCAGGAAATGGCCGCCCGAGGCGAGGTAGTCGACAAGCTTCGGCTCGATCGACTTGAGGAAGATCTGGTCGTGCATGCCCGACAGCATCAGCACGTCGACATCGCCGAGGTCCCTGCCCTCGAGTTCGTAGATGTCGATGGCGCTGTAGCGCCAGTCCTGCGGCACCAGACCGCCAATGCGATCGATATTGTAGCTCCGGGTTGAGCGGACATAGAGCAGGTGCGGCTTGTTTCCGCCGCGAAATCTGGTCTCAGCCACGGGTTTGCACCTCCGCCTTGAGCCAGGGGTAGAAGCCGTTGAGAAAGCGCGTCGTCGCCGGCATGAAGCGACGCCCATGATGCGTATGCGGATCGATGGTCGAGGCAATCAGCCTGCCGCCCCCGTCGACCGGCAGGTCGAACATCAGGCAGCCCTCGTCATTGTCGAGATTGAGGATCGGCGTCGCGGCCTCGGGGAAACGAAACGCGCCGAAGAAGTGCCAGCACATGTCGGCGAGCGGGATCGCCTGAGCCATCGAGTGCAGTGGCGTCGGCTGATAGGCCTCCATGCGTCCGCCGGGGCGCATCCACCACTTCCAGTCTTCGGTCTCGCGGCTGAACCACTGCACGGACACGACATCGAGCCATTCGTCCATGCGGTTCGGTTCGAAGACGATCAGGAAGCCGCCCTGCGCCAGATAGTCGTTGAGCTGGCGGGCATGCTTACGCAGCAGGTCCTGGTTGGAGAAGTCAGGGACGACGATCGCCTTGAATGCGCTCAGGTCAACGCGGTCGATGAAGCGCAGATAAATCTCTTCATCCAGCCAGGCCTTGTAGTCCTGAAAGCATTGCAGATGCGCGCCATCGCCCGATGTGACGAAACCGATATCCTTCACGTCAGTTGCTCCCCGACCGTTACTTGGCCGCGCCGAAGCTTTTGGCGTAGCCCGCGCTGTTGCCGTTCCAGCCCATCTGCATCAGCTGGTCGATCTGCTCTGCGGTCAGCTCCTTGCCATAGAGGAACTTGAAGCCATCAGAGACTGCCTTGCGCATGTCGGTGTCGAACAATTCGGGATAGCCGATTTCGGCGAACCACTGATAGGCAAGCTCGCCCCCGGCAGCGGTCGCCGGATCGATGGCCGGGGTCTTGTAGACCCGCGCGTTCTTGACCGCGTCTAGGCTGGCGAGGACGGGGTGGCTGAGGATGTCGGCCGGCTTGATCGTGTCGTTGTAGTAGTTGACCAGGATGATGTCTGGGTTCCACTGCAGCAGCGATTCTGCCCCGACCTTGACCGAACCTTCGGTGAAGCCTGCTTCAGTCGCGGCATTCACGAGGCCCGATGCCGTGAAATATGCTTCCTCGCGGCCAAAGACGACGAACTCGTTATCGTTCATGCTGTCGATGAAGACGATACGCGGACGCTTGCGGTCGGCTGCCGCGAGCACGGCGGAAATGTCCTTGACCGTCTTGTCCTCCCAATCGAGGAACGCCTGGGCACGTTCCTGCTTGCCCAAGATCTGGCCGAGCATGGCGATATAGCCGCGCCGGGTCTCGCGCGATTCCGTGCTGACCGTCGCCACCTTGATGCCGGCGTTTTCCATCGGCGCGACGCGCTCGTCGCCCTTGGCCTGCCACTGCAGAACGACGTCGGGGCCGGCCTTCAGGATTTCCTCGACATTGGGAATGAAGTTGGGCGCCACCAGGTCGGTGCGGATGTTGGCAATCTCGGGGAAAAGCTGGCCGATGACGCCCTTCATCAGGGCACTTTGCGCGCGCGGATTGATCGCCATCAGGCGGTCGGTTCCGCCATCGATGGCAATCATCGCCTCGGGAATGGGCAGCGGGAAGATCGCGACTTTCTTGACCGGATTCTCGATCTGGACTGGCTGGCCGCGGGAATCCGTAATGGAAACCGCCTCGGCCTGGGCGAAATTGGACGTTGCGACCAACGCCGCAAATCCAAGGGCCGCAGCGGAATGTCGGATTGTCATCATCTGAAATCTCCTGTCGCCATCGCGGCGGACAGGCATCGGATAATAATCATGACTATCGTCGTCAAGTTTTTTCTTAGGGCAAGCTCATATGGCCGCTGGCTATACGCATCGCCACAGCACTGCTTGCCGTTCGCTTCCGCGCGGTCCAATCTCTCGCTTGTACGACCTGTTTTTTTAAACCAGCCGAGTCTGCCCCAGCCGTCATGAAAGGCGTCGACATGCCCGTCCATCATCTTCTGATTGGCCAGAGCTCCCTGGCGAACAGCCAAGCCGGGCAACCGCGCAGGCACAGGTCCAGCTTCCTGGCCGCGGCTTGCGGGACCCTGATCCTGGGTGCGGTGGGTCAAGCCAGTGCACAGGACGCTGCACCTTCGGCGCTGTCGGAGACCTATGGCGACTGGATCGTTCAGTGCGCCAATACAGCGCCGCCCAAGCAGGAGGGACAAGAGCCGGCCTCGAAACGTATCTGCCAGGTGTCGCAGAGCCTGGCGCAGGGCAATTCCAACCAGCGCGTGCTGATGATCGTGTTCGAAGGCGCAGCAAAGGACAAGCAGCCGCTGGCCGGCACGGTCATCGCGCCTTTCGGCATCGACCTGCCATCCGGGCTGTCGTTGCGCATCAAGGACGATGTCTATGCCAAGGCGGCCTACAAGACCTGCCTGCCGCAAGGCTGCGTCGCCCCGGTTGTCGTCGATGCCAAGTTCGAGGCAGCGCTTCGAGCCAACGAGAAACTGACCGTGGCGATGACTGCGTCGGATACGGGCGCACCGGTGAACCTCGATGTGTCGCTGAAAGGCCTGGCCCAGAGTCTGGACAGGCTGAAGAAGCTTGCGGCGGCCGGCGGCTAGGGCAATGACGGCGATGTCGGGCATGCCCTGGCGTGCGCTGCTGCTCGTTGCCATGGTGTTTCTGGTGGCGTCCTGCACAAGCCAAGGTTCGCTCGAACCGGCACTTTCCAAAGCTGAGATCGAAAGCCGGCAGCAGGCCTATGCCAACGAGGCCTATCCGGTTCGCATCGTCGACCGGCGCAAGTTTGATCCGCGTCTCAAGCCAACGGTGGTTGCGGCACCGGCCGGCTATGGCGCCGGCACCATTGTGGTCAACACCGGAGAAAAGCTGCTTTATCTCATTCGCAACGATGGCACCGCCTATCGCTACGGCATCGCTGTTGGGGCGACAGGTCATGCCTGGTCGGGCAACGCAACGATCGGACGCAAGGCCAAGTGGCCGGCCTGGTATCCGACCGACGACATGCACAGCCAGACCCCGCAATTGCCGCGCAGGATCGAACCGGGACCGCAAAACCCGCTCGGTGCACGCGCGCTGTATCTCTACAATGGCGGCGTCGACACGCTTTACCGCATCCACGGCACCTCCGAACCATGGACCATCGGCACCGAGGCGTCCTCCGGCTGCATCCGCATGCTCAACGAGGACGTGATCGATCTCTACGAAAAAGCCCCAAACGGCGCGCGCGTGGTCGTGCTGTAGGAACGAACCTGCGTGGGCCATATGGCCTGCCAGCTGGAACATGATCCCGTAAAATGGTAACCGGTTTCCATAAGATAGAGCCCCATTCCGATCTAGCCTACGGCCAGCCGCCCGGCGGCCAGAATCAACAATCCGCCTGCTGTGCCTTCCACCAACTGACGACGGCACGTTGCGCCGGCAACGCCCTCTCCTAGAACGGCATTCTCTCAGAAAAGTGTCGGCAGCGCGGCTTTGCAACGGCCGCAAAACGTCTGTTGACCTTCCAGTCACTAGAAACACTACCGTCGCCGCAAATCATCAAGCAGTGCCGTCGGAGACGTCACGCATTCTGACGGCGAGGTAGAACAAATGACTAGGAAGTCCAGGATATTTCTCTTCACATTAGCGGCTGCGGGGGGCGGCGCATTACTTGCTTATTTCAATGGTGTGCCTGCCATTGTCAGCCAGGCGCTGACTTCAAGCGAAACGAGCAGCACCGCTCTCATGGCCTCGCCACCGCCCCAGGTGCCTGTCGCTGAGGTCGTCACGCGGGTGATCGCACGTTCGTCGGAGTTTACCGGCGTCGTGGCAGCCGCAAAAACGGTGGAACTGCGCCCGCGTGTCGGCGGGATGCTTGAATCGGTCAGCATGCCGGAAGGTGGTCTCGTCGAACGAGGCCAGTTGCTCTTCAAGATCGACCCGCGGCCGTTTGAGGTCGCGCTCCAGAATGCCGAAGCGCAGCTGCAACGGGCAGAGGTTCTGCTCTCCCAGGCCAAGACCGATCTCGATCGATCGCAGCGGCTGCTGCCTTCCGGAGCCATCCCCAGCAAGACCTATGATGACGACGTGTCCGGGAAGCAGGAGCGGCAAGCGCAGGTGCTGGAGGCCAAGGCCGCAGTTGCAGCAGCCAGGCTCGACCTTTCCTACTCCCGCGTGACTGCCCCGATCGCGGGACGCGTCGACAGGGTGCTGGTGACGGAAGGAAACCTCGTCACCGGAGCGTCCGGAGGCGCGGCGACATTGCTCACCACGATCGTGTCGGTCGACCCCATACATGTTTATTTCGATATCGATGAACCGACCTACCTGAGTTTTCTAAGCGAAGCCCGTCCCGAGGCCGTGGGGCGCAAGGATACCTCATTCCTCGTCGAAGTCGGGCTCGCCACCGATAAAGGCTACCCTCATTCGGGCACTTTGGACTTCCTCGGAAACCGTATCGATCAAAGCACCGGGACAATTCGCGCCCGAGCCGTGCTGGCCAATCCCAAAGGCCGACTGACACCAGGCCTGTTCGCGCGCGCAAAGCTTGCCACGAGCGCGCCGATCGAGACCGTTCTCATCGATGATCAAGCGGTCGGGACCGATCAGGGACGGCGCTACGTCCTTGTGCTGGGTGCCGGTGACATGGTCGAATACCGGCCGGTGGAATTGGGCGCGATGAKCGATGGGCTGCGCGTCGTTGCAAGCGGCCTCAACCCTGGTGACACGGTCATCATCAAGGGGCTCGTCCGACCCGGCATGCAGGTGACCCCGAACCGGATCGCGATGGCCCCTGATCAGCGCTCAGTCGACGGCATTGCCGAAGGCAATACGCAGGAAGCACGTCGATGAGCCTGCCGCACTTTTTCATCAATAGGCCGATCTTTGCGATCGTTCTCTCGGCCCTCATGCTGATCGCGGGAGCGATCACCCTGTTTCAGCTGCCGCTGAGCGAATATCCGGCGGTCACCCCGCCGACCGTGCAGGTGACTGCTAGTTATCCCGGCGCCAACCCGCAGGTCATCGCCGAGACCGTGGCCTCGCCACTCGAACAATCGATCAATGGCGTCGAGGGCATGCTCTATATGAGCTCGCAGGCCGCGACCGACGGCAGGATGACGCTCACCGTCACCTTCGCCCAGGGCACGGATCCGGACATGGCCCAGATCCAGGTGCAGAACCGCGTGTCGCGGGCTCTGCCACGCCTGCCGGAAGAAGTTCAACGCATCGGCGTCGTCACCCAGAAGACGTCGCCCGACATCCTGATGGTGGTGCACCTTGTATCGCCCGACAAACGCTACGATCCCCTCTACATCTCCAACTTTGCCAGCCTCCAAATTCGCGACACGCTCGCCCGCCTGCCAGGAGTCGGCGACGTCATCATATGGGGTGCGGGCGAATACGCCATGCGTGTCTGGCTGGACCCCGCCAAAGTCGCGGCACGCGGACTGACCGCTGCGGATGTCGTCGCCGCTATTCGCGAACAAAACCTCCAGGTCGCAGCCGGCTCGGTGGGTCAGCAGCCATCGCAGGCCGCGAGCTATGAAGTCACGGTCAGTACACTGGGCCGGCTGTCCAGCGAGGAACAATTCGGCGAGATCGTCATCAAGACGGGCGAGGACGGGCAGATCGTGCGTCTGCGCGATGTCGCGCGAATTGGTCTCGGTTCCGATGGCTACGCGTTGCGTAGCCTGCTTGACGGTGAGCCGGCCGTCGCGATGCAGATCATTCAACGACCAGGTGCAAATGCGCTTGATGTCTCGAACGCCGTGCACGCCGAGATGAAGCAATTGCAGCGCGGTTTTCCGGAGGGCCTGGAATACCGGATTGCCTACGATCCAACCGTCTTCGTGCGCGCGTCCCTTGCCGCCGTCATGGTGACGTTGCTTGAAGCGATCGTTCTCGTCGTCATCGTCGTCGTGCTGTTCCTGCAGTCGTGGCGTGCTTCCATCATTCCGCTGGTTGCCGTGCCCATATCGCTCATCAGCACGCTTGCGGTGATGTATCTCATGGGTTTCTCGCTCAACACATTGTCGCTGTTCGGCCTGGTTCTTTCGATCGGCATCGTGGTCGACGACGCCATCGTTGTCGTCGAGAACGTCGAACGGCATATCGGTCTTGGCGAAACGCCGAAGGACGCGGCCCGCAAGGCGATGGACGAGGTGACAGCGCCAATCATCGCGATCACGTCGGTCCTTGCCGCAGTGTTCATTCCGTCCGCATTTCTGTCGGGCCTTCAGGGCGAGTTCTACCGCCAGTTCGCGGTCACCATTGCGATCTCGACAGTTCTTTCGGCGGTCAACTCGCTGACGCTTTCGCCAGCACTGGCAGCCGTTCTCTTGAAGCCGCACCACGACGGGTCAAAGCGCGATTGGCTCACCCGTGGCATCGATTTCGCATTCGGCCGGTTCTTTCGTCTGTTCAATCGCTTTTTCGACAGGGCATCGAACGCCTATGTCGGCACGGCACGTCGCGCCATCCGCATCAGCGGCGTGATCCTGGCACTCTATGCAGGACTTGTTGGAATGACCTGGATGGGATTCCAGAGCATCCCGACCGGTTTCGTGCCCACGCAGGACAAGTACTATCTCGTCGGCATTGCCCAGTTGCCATCCGGAGCGTCGCTCGACCGGACCGAGGCTGTCGTCAAGGAGATGTCCAGGATCGCGTTGGAGGAGCCGGGCGTCGAGAGCATCGTGGCCTTTCCGGGCCTCTCCGTGAACGGCTTCGTCAACCTGCCAAATGCCGCCGTCGTCTTCGCCATGCTCGATCCATTCGATCAGCGCAAGGATCCGTCGCTCTCAGCCAATGCGATCGCCGGACGGCTGATGGGCAAGTACAGCCAGATCCCGGACGGCTTCGTCGGCATTTTCCCGCCGCCGCCTGTGCCGGGGCTCGGAACGATAGGTGGTTTCAAGCTCCAGATCGAGGATCGCTCCGGGGCAGGCCTCGAGGCCCTTGCCAAGGTGCAGGGCGAGGTCATGGCGAAGGCCGCGCAGGCGCCGGAACTTGCTGGCATGATGGCGAGCTTCCAGATGAACGCGCCGCAGGTTCAGGTCGATCTCGATCGGGTCAAGGCCAAGGCGCAAGGTGTTCCGTTGACGGAGATCTTCGAGACATTGCAGGTCAATCTGGGCTCCTTGTACGCAAACGATTTCAACCGTTTCGGCCGCACCTATCGCGTGATCGTCCAGGCGGACGAGCCGTTCCGCGCTCAAGTGGACGACATTGCACGCCTGAAGGTTCGCAATGCCGCAGGCGAGATGGTTCCCCTCGCTGCCCTTGCAACTGTCGTTACCAGTTCAGGACCAGACCGGGTGATGCACTACAATGGCTACCCCTCGGTCGACATAACGGGAGGCGCAGCACCGGGTTATTCGTCCGGGCAGGCGACAGCGGCAATCGAGCGTATCCTGCATGAGACGCTTCCAGCCGGCATGGCGTTCGAGTGGACCGACCTGGTCTTCCAGGAAAAGCAAGCCGGGAACACGGCCATGATCGTGTTTCCGCTGGCGGTGTTGCTGGCATTCCTGATCCTGGCAGCCCAGTACAACAGCTGGTCATTGCCCTTCACGGTCCTGCTCATCGCGCCGATGGCGTTGCTCTCTGCCATCGGCGGCGTCTGGCTCTCAAACGGTGACAACAACATCTTCACCCAGATCGCATTTGTCGTGTTGGTCGGCCTTGCGGCCAAGAATGCCATTCTGATCGTGGAGTTCGCCTATGAAGAGGAAAAGAAGGGGCGGGATCCAGTTGCCGCGGCGCTCGAAGCCGCGCGCCTGCGTCTGCGGCCTATCCTGATGACGTCGCTCGCATTCATTGCCGGCGTCGTGCCACTTGTCATTGCGACGGGAGCCGGTGCGGAGATGCGCAATGCCATGGGCATCGCCGTGTTCGCCGGCATGGTTGGCGTGACATTCTTCGGGCTGATCCTGACGCCTGTCTTCTACGTCGTCGTCCGACGGATGGTATTGCGGCGAGCAACCAGATCCGAGGCAAACGCGACGGCTGTCGAAGGCGATCCCGTGGGCTGACGAATACGGGGCGGGCGAGGCTCAAGCCTCCCCGCCCCGATGATCGCCACTTCAAGTGCCTGCGCGGCGCGCAATCACTCGTCGAACATACCGTCCGGGTCGTAGACAGGCTCGCCTTGCAACAGTGTGGCCACGACTTTCGCCTCGCCGACCTGCTTGGCCGGAATCTCGGTGATGTCGCGGTCGATCACCGCGAGATCGGCTAACTTTCCGACCTCGATCGAGCCGGTGGTCTTGTCCTGGTGCAGCAGCCGCGCCGGATTGATGGTCATCCACTCGATGGCGGTTGCGACATCCGGCGCGCCGTCGGTCTCGCGCGTCACGGCTGCCTGGATCTTGACCAGCGGCGACAACTCGTCGGCGTCGCCGCAGACAACAGTTCTACATAGGGGAATTGCGATGTTCCAAGGAATCAAATCAAAGCTCAATAACATCAGCACCATCAAGCGTCTCTGCGAGCGGGCGGAAACCTACGCCTTGCAGGACTAGCAGCGCGAACCCRGGGCCGAACATTTCCTGCTGGCCTCGCTCGATCTGCCGGACGGCACCGCGCGCCTCGCCTTCGAGCAGACGAGGGTGGAGCCTGACGCCCTAAGGGCGGCGATCGAACGGCAGTATGCTGATGCCCTTCCGCGCGAGCGCTCCGCGCCTTGGGCGTCGATTCCATCATCCTGAAATCGACAGCCGATGCGATAGCCGAAGCTGGCCGAGTCCGCTGATATCTACACTGTGGCGGCGCTCGGATGGGCCTGAATCATTCCCACTCGATCGTGCCGGGCGGCTTGCTGGTCACGTCATAGACCACCCGGTTGATGCCCTTCACCTCGTTGATGATGCGGGTGGCGGCCTGGCCGAGGAAGTTCATGTCGTAGTGGTAGAAGTCGGCGGTCATGCCGTCGACGGAGGTGACCGCGCGCAGCGCGCAGACGAATTCGTAGGTGCGGCCGTCGCCCATGACGCCGACTGTCTGGACCGGCAACAGCACGGCAAAGGCCTGCCAGATGGCGTCGTAGAGGCCTGCCTTGCGGATCTCGTCGAGATAGATCGCATCGGCCTGGCGCAGGATTTCGAGCTTTTCGCGGGTGATGCCGCCGGGGCAACGGATAGCAAGGCCCGGTCCGGGGAACGGATGGCGGCCGATGAAGCTGTCGGGCAGGCCGAGCTCCTTGCCCAGCACACGCACCTCGTCCTTGAACAGCTCGCGCAGCGGCTCGACAAGCTTCATGTTCATGCGGTCGGGCAGACCGCCGACATTGTGGTGCGACTTGATGGTGACCGAGGGACCGCCGGTGAAGGAGACGCTTTCGATGACGTCTGGGTAGAGCGTACCTTGAGCCAGGAAATCAGCACCGCCGAGCTTCTTGGCCTCTTCTTCGAAGACTTCGATGAACAGGCGCCCAATGGTCTTGCGCTTGGTTTCGGGGTCGGCCTCGCCTTCGAGCGCATCGATGAAGCGGTCGGCGGCATCGACCAGGATCAGCGGCAGATTGTAGTGCTCGCGGAACATGGCGACGACATCGGCCGCCTCGTTCTGGCGCATCAGGCCATGATCGACGAGGATGCAGGTGAGCTGGTCGCCGACCGCCTCGTGGATCAGAAGGGCCGCGACCGAGGAATCGACGCCCCCCGAAAGCGCGCAGATGACCTTCTTGTCGCCGACCTGCTTGCGGATCGCTTCAACCGCATGCTCGCGATAGGCGTGCATGGTCCAGTCGCTCTCGATGCCAGCGATCTTGTGGACGAAATTGCGCAGGAGCTTTGCGCCGTCGGGCGTGTGCACCACCTCGGGATGGAACTGCACGGCGTAGAACTTGCGGGCTTCATCTGCAATGGCAGCGAATGGCGCGCCGTTGGAGGTGCCGATGACGCGGAAGCCGGCGGGAATGGCGGTGACGCGGTCGCCATGGCTCATCCAGACCTGATGGCGGGTGCCCTTGGCCCAGACGCCGTCAAACAACGCGCTTTCGTCTTCGATCTCGAGATAGGCGCGGCCGAATTCGCGGTGATGGCCGGCCTCGACCTTGCCGCCGAGCTGGGCGCACATGGTCTGCTCGCCGTAGCAGATGCCAAGCACCGGAATGCCTGCTTCGAAGACGGCGTCAGGCGCGCGCGGGCTGCCGATGTCGACGGTCGAATGCGGGCTGCCGGAGAGGATCACCGCCTTGGGGTTGATCCGCTTGAAGGCCTCGGCGGCCAACTGGAAGGGAACGATCTCGGAATAGACCCCGGCCTCGCGGACGCGACGCGCGATCAGCTGCGTCACCTGGGAGCCGAAGTCGATGATGAGGACGGTTTCAGGGTGCTCGGAGTTCTTCATGGCGGGCGTTTAAAGAAAGATTCGAGTCTGCGCAATGGCTTGGTGTGCATGGCTGCCTGAGCGAATTCGCATCTTCATGCAAGGCTGCCACTTGTTCGTCAACGCCTGGGGCCGTCATCAAGCCTGCGCAACGCCAGCATCAACGCGTCGAAGCTGCCCTGCCCCAGCCGCTCGCGATAGCCGTTCTCGATGTCGAGCTTGATGCGGTCGCCGTCGCGAAGTGCCGCCAATCCAAGTGCCGTGTAATGCACAAGCTTGCCGCGTTTATCCTGCGGATCGGCCACGCGTTCGATGACGCGTTCCGCTTCGAGGCCATCGAGAAGTTGCTGCACCGCCTGCTTGGAGATGCCTGCCCGCTCGATCAATGATGACTGGCGGATGCCATTGCGGGGGATGTGGCCGAGCAGACCGGCGCGGCTTTCACTGAACCAAACGTGGCCGGAGGCACGCATGGCAGCTGAAAACTCGGCCTGCCAGGCACGGCTTGCCTGCCAAAGACGCCAGCCGACATGGTCGGGCAAAGGTGCCTCGGCATTTTCGTCAAGCTTCTTGACCATTTTTCCATTCACGTTTAACGTCAAGGTTCTTGACGAACTTGGTATCCGAAGGAGATGGCAATGGCAATTCTCGACAGATCCGCACTGGAGCTAATCGTGCCGGGCACGACCCATGTGCTCGATCACAACGGCAAGGAAGCCTACGTCTATTTCGAGCAAGGCGAGACGGCGCACATGCTGCTGGAAGACGGCGAGACCAGGACGGGCGTGTGGAAACTCGCTGACGGTGGTTATGTCGTCGACTGGGATAATGGCGCGGTCGGCCGCTGGAAGATCGACCACAAGGCCGGGGCAGTGACCTACATCAACATGGATCGCGATGTCAGGGTGAAGCTGCTCGGCGTCCTGTTCGGCAACGCCAAGGACTTGCCGCGCGCGGCACGGTAGACCCAGCTAGGCGGGGATGGTCGCCCAAGGGACGACCATCCAAATTCATCAGGCGAGTTCTTCGTCGCGCTGGGCAACAAAGACCAGCACCAGCAAGATGGTGATGAAGAAGCGGAATGCGTCGGGAACGCCGTTCCAGGTCTTCGACATCCACATGCCGAACCACTMGCCGCCAACCGACATGAAGCCGACCTGCCAGACCAGGAAGCCGAGCGTCAGGCCGGCAATCGACAGTGTCTTGGAAGCATTGAAGCTGCGCGCATCATTGCGAAGATTTGTGGCGAGGCGATACGCGCCGATCCAGCACAGGATGGCCGTCAGCGCTTCAGCGGCAATGATCAGGAAGTAAAACAGGTTGTGAAGCGCCGGATTGGTGATCGCGCGATATTTGATGGCTGCGTCCGGGAAGATCGTGTCCATGCTCATGACATGCTGCACGAAGGCGAAATTGGTGCCGTAGTCGGTCAGATTGCCGAAGGCGACGAGGGTGGAAAACAAAGCTGTGGCGGCAACGGCTGCCGTCTTGGATATGCGGATGATCATCATTTCGTAGGCTACTCCTGAAAAGGCGCATGCACGCTTCGACACCGTTGCTCCACCCGCCCCGCGCAACAGAGCGCGGATCAGAAAAAGCCTCAGCGTCGATGAGCGTGCACGACTATGCGCCGCATACATCAAACGTGCTGGCAAAACTCATGACAAAAGAGCGCAGCGGCAAGCCCCGCCGGTGGCTAAAGCTTCAGTTCGCCGCTGCTTATCGCCTGACCCAGCAGGCGCACGGCATGTGCCAGCTTCTCGTCGACGACATGGAGATATTCGGTCC
>NZ_JBFUIP010000141.1:0-14831 GCF_056401815.1 Aminobacter sp. P4_D5
GCTCAGCCGAGTTCTTTCCCACGGCGATCGACCGCCAGCCAAACAGTTGGGATGGGCTGATCCCGATCTCCCGGGCCAAGGCCGAGATGTTTGCTCCAGGCTCAAAGCTCTTGGCCACCATCGCCGCTTTGAACGCATCAGACCAGCGCCGACGACGCGCAATTGGCGCACCTTCAAACGGAGCCGGAAAGGCCTCAATCAAATGAAAATTTCTATCCGCAGGCATAGGCGTAGACATAGAACATGGCACCAATCTGGATCGCTCGTGCCAAATGTCGCCTGAAGCTTTACCTAAAACCAGATGGGATGCCCTTGGCGCTTACACAGGTGGTGACAGGCTGCATCGATGAACTAGGCGGCATGGGACGGCTGCAGCAGTTGAGATTCCACGGCATGGATCCCCGGGACTTCGCACGTCGCTTCGCTCCTGCTCCGCCCGAGGATGACGAAGGCAGGTAGGCTTTCGGCTAGTCTCCAAGCTTGGCACTCGGCACCAGGCACTTGGCAGGAAAATGCCAGGATTTTTGCGCAAAGAAGGGGTGCCTGGTGCTGATCGCTGACGTTGACGATTAGCCTAAGACATCAATGCCTTCGTCATCCTCGGGCGGAGCAGGAGCGAAGCGACGTGCGAAGTCCCGGGAATCCATGCCGTGACAGTTCCTTAAGGGGAGTCGTGATCCCCCTTCTGGTCCTGATGCCGAGAAAAATCGCAAAACCGTGGAGACATTCTCCACGGTCGGAACAATGAATTAGCCCCTACGGACGCCTGAACGCGGTCGGGCCGCCATAGAGGTAGCCGATGCGGTCGATGGCTTGGCGCAGGCCCTCGCGGGCAACGGTCATGGTGTGGCCGTTGGCGTGGATCATCATCTCGGCATCGGTCATGATAGCGACATGGCCCTTCCAGAAGACGAGATCGCCGCGCTGGAGCTGCGAAAAATCAGTGCCAGGATCTACCGGAGTGCCGAGCGCAGCCTCCTGCATGTCGGAATCGCGCAGCACGTCACGCCCAGCCATGCGCATCGAGAGCTGGACCACACCAGAGCAATCGATGCCGAAGGCACTGAAACCGCCCCAGAGATAGGGCGTGTCGATCAGCCGTTCCGCTACCGAAACAAAATCGTCAGCCTTGGTGCCGACCGGCGCCAGATGCTGAGTGACAATCGCCTCGCCCGAAGCCAGCAGCGCATAATTTGTGCCGCGCGTTTCGGCATAACCGGTGACGGCGACCTGCGAGCCCAGCGACAGAGCCGAGCTGCGCGGAAACTTCATGTCCGGGCCAGGATAGACAAAAGTGCGAAGGGCGGTGACGACATGCGTCGGCTCGGGTCCACGTGGGGCAAGGTCGCCCGCCGAGACATAACCGACATAACCGTCGCGCTCGGCCTGGAGCCAGGCGAAGCCCTCGGTCTCTTCGAAAACCAGAACGTCGTCGCCAAAAAGCAGCTGCGTGTTGAGGCCAGAATCAGGACGGGGTGCCTTGCGGACATCGGCGACGGGCACGGAAATGCGTGCCGGGCGACCAGTGACAAAACTCTCGGCCGCGACTTCGCCCTTGAGGCGGGCGTCGGCCAGGTCGGGGCGGAAGGCGTGAAGGCGGCTGTCTCGGGCGGTCAAATCGGAAGCTCCATGGCTTTGGCAATGATAGCATCGCCCAGTCGCTCGACATAGAGCGCGCCTTCCACCGTGCGCCGGATCAGGACGTTGCGTTTGTCGAGTTCGTCGCGGTGGCGCGACACCAGCTTGAGCGCGCCCATGGTGTCGAGCGCGCGGGTGATGACCGGCTTGCTGACGCCGAGGCGAGCGGCGAGCCCACGCACTGTGTGCGGCGGCGGGTCGAGATAGATGGTGAGCAGGATCGCCATCTGGCGCAGCGTCAGATCAGGCGCGTCATCACGCACCTCGGAAAGGGCAAACTGCTGCAGCAGCCTCAATGACTGGCTCGGACGCAATGCGATCGGCATGACGCCAGCATCCACGCTAATTGTTTCGGTTCCGTTTCAGTCAAAAGGGAATTTGCGGCGAGGGCAAGGCGGGAACCAAGACATGCTGTACGGTCGTTCTGCGACGTTACAGGGGTGTGGCCTCCCGTCCCTCGTATAGCCGGCGATGGACGAGAGGCTTCACCGTAATCAGCCAAACCGCGCCGAAATCACCTTCTCCAGTGCGCGGATCGCCTGGGCCTCGCCGCCGATCGGGCCGTGCGGGCGGTCGCTGGGGTTCCAGGCAAAGATGTCGAAATGCGCCCAGCTGGACGTCTTGTCGACAAAGCGCTTGAGGAACAGGGCCGCTGTGATCGAACCGGCGAAACCGTCCGTGGTGACGTTGTTCATGTCGGCGATCTTCGACGACAGCTTGGCATCGTAAGGCCTCCAAAGCGGCATGCGCCAGATCGGGTCCTCGACCGCAACCGATGCGGCGGACAGCTCGGCAGAGAGCGCTTCGTCGTCGGTGTAAAAGGGCGGCAGATCGGGCCCAAGGGCCACGCGCGCGGCACCCGTCAGCGTCGCCATGTCGATCAACATGTCTGGCTGTTCCTCGTCGGCAAGGGCGAGCGCATCGGCCAGCACSAGMCGGCCCTCGGCGTCGGTGTTGCCGATCTCGACCGTGATGCCCTTGCGGCTTTGCAGCACATCGCCGGGGCGGAAGGCGTTGGCCGAGATCGAGTTCTCGACCGCCGGGATGAGCACGCGCAGCCTGACATTGAGCTTGGCCGCCATGATCATCGAAGCGAGGCCAAGAACGTTGGCTGCGCCGCCCATATCCTTCTTCATCAGGAGCATGCTCGATGGCGGCTTGATGTCGAGGCCGCCGGTGTCGAAGCATACGCCCTTGCCGACCAGTGTGACCTTGGGAGCATCCTTGGGGCCCCAGTTCAGATCGATCAGGCGCGGGGCGTCATCAGAGGCGCGGCCGACAGCGTGGATCATCGGGAAATTGTGCTTGAGCAGGTCGTCGCCGATGGTGACACGAAGCTCGGCGCCATGAACACTTGCAAGCTTCCGGACCGCAGCCTCAAGGGCCGATGGCCCCATGTCGTTAGTCGGCGTATTGACCAGATCGCGAACGAGGAAGATCGACTCGACCATGTGGTTCACGCGAGTAGCGTCGACGCCCTCGGGCAGAGCGAGGCGGACCTCCCTGCCCGACTTCTTGCCATAGCGGGTGAAGGTGTAGCCGCCGAGAGCGACACCAAGGGCGGCCAATTCTGGATGCGAAGGTTGGGCGGCGAAATGCCAGGCGCCTTGCGGCAGGTTGCGGGCGAGCGCGCCAAAGGCTAGCCCGCTTTCACTCTGGCCAGTCCCGAACAGCGCTCCTGCAAGCCGGCCATTGGCACCGGGAACCGCCAGCACCTTGCCCGCCTCGCCGGCAAAGCCGTTGGCATTGGCCCAGGCGAGGATTTCGGGTGCGAGGCCCGCACTTTCGAGGCCGTCCTTGGCAACGAGGTGGATCGGCAGCGCGTCAGCGGGCCTGGTGTCTAGCAGTTCGACCGGCATTTCGACTTCCTTCAGTGTCGGATGGCGCAGCGCCTTGGGCGTTCTTAACCGTCCGTTAGGGTTAACAGAATATTTCTCCAATCCGGGGAGATGGCCGCCGAACGGCCACGCGGGCGAATGGAGAGCCGTCGTCGATGTTGACCAATCGTTCGATGAACGCAACGGGAAAACGCCTTGCGCAGGCGGCTTTGCTTTCGCTGCTTATGGCAAGCGTTGCTGGCTGCGGCACCTCCAAGATGACGACCGGCTCGATCGGCCGCGGCGGCCAGTCGGTCGACACGATGGCGACGGGTTCGCTTGCTGGCTCCGCCGACAAGCTTGGGCGCACCTACGCCAGTGATCCCAACAACAAGCCCGTAGCGATGCAATACGCCTCGGTGCTGCAAATGAGGGGCCAGACCGACCAGTCGCTTGCCGTGATGCGCAAGCTTGCCATCGGCTACCCCAAGGATCGCGACGTGCTCGCCGCCTATGGCAAGGCGCTCGCCGCTTCCGGCGAATTGCAGCCAGCATTGGACGCCGTGCGGCGCGCCCAGACGCCTGAATATCCCGACTGGAAGCTGGTCTCCGCCGAAGCCGCAATCCTCGACCAGCTCGGCCAGACACAGGATGCACGCGGCCTCTATCGCCAGGCGCTCGACCTCAAGCCGAACGAGCCGACTGTGCTGTCCAATCTCGGCATGTCCTATGTGCTCGAAGGTGACCTGAAATCAGCCGAGACCTATTTGCGTTCGGCAKCTTCCCAGCCAGGTGCTGACAGCCGGGTGCGCCAGAACCTCGCCCTGGCGGTCGGCTTGCAGGGCCGCTTCGACGAAGCCGAACAGATCGCCAGCCAGGAGCTTTCTCCCGAACAGGCACAGGCCAATGTCAGCTATCTCAGAGGCATGCTGGCCCAGCAGAATGCCTGGAACCAGATCAAGGCCGACGACAAGTCGAAGAAGAACTGACCGGCAGCAAAGCTTGGAATGCAAAAGCCGCGTCGAACAACGCGGCTTTTTTTGTTGCTGCCGAAGCGGCTTTTATTCGCTGCTCGACTGCTGCTTTTCGCCAAAAACGCCGCGCTGGCTGATCTGCATGCCGGCAGGGCCGAGAATGATGGCAAACAGCACCGGCAGGAAAAACAGGATCATCGGCACGGTAAGCTTGGGGGGAAGTGCGGCTGCCTTCTTTTCCGCCGCGTTCATGCGCATGTCGCGGCTTTCGGCTGCCAGCACACGCAGCGCCGTGGCAACAGGGGTGCCGTAGCGTTCGGCCTGGATCAGCGCCTGGGTGACCGACTTGACCGGTTCGAGACCGGTGCGGGAAGCCAGGTTCTCATAGGCCTGGCGACGCTCCGTGAGATAAGAAAGCTCGGCATTGGTGAGCACGAATTCTTCAGCCAGATCGACCGATTGCGCTCCAATCTCGTCGGCGACCTTGCGCAAGGCCGCTTCGACCGACATGCCTGACTCAACGCAGATCAGCATCAGATCGAGCGCATCCGGCCAGGCCGCCTGGATCGACTGCTTACGCTTGGTGGCCCGGTTAGTGATATAGATCACCGGTGCGTAAAAGCCGGCGTAAGCAAGCACGATGCAGACGAAAATCTTGACGAAGACAGACTTGTCGGCGATTCCGCCAAGAACGAGAACGTAGACCAACCCCAAAACCAAGCCGACGAAGGGCAGTGCCAGGCGAAAGAACAAGAACCTTGTCAGCGGGTTCTGGCCACGGAAACCGGCAACCTTGAGCTTATTGAGCGTGCTTTCGTCCACCAGAGCCCGTCGCAGATCAAGGCGTTCAACGATGTTGCGCATGCCGATCGACTGTTGTTCGCGCAAGCCCTTGTGGCGGCGGTCGCTTTCGGCGGAAAGGCGGATGCGCTGCTTGGCGCGCAACTCGTCACGCTCCAGCGCCACCGCCTTCATGCGCCCCTTGAGCGGATTGCTGCCCAGCGAGGGCATAACGGTGAAAACAGTGGCAAAGACCGCGATGGCAACGAGCAGCGCGATGAGAAATGACGGATCGGTGAGCGATTTGACGACTTGGTCTGTCACTGTCCTAAACCTCGAAATTTATCATCTTGCGCATGATAAAGATGCCGATCGCCATCCAGATGCCTGACACACCGAGGATGAGGTGCCCGGTGCTCGTGGTGAACAGCGGCATGATGTAGTTCGGGCTGCTGAGATAGACGAGCAAGGCAACGATGATCGGCAGCGAACCAATGATCCAGGCCGACGCCTTCGCTTCCATCGACAGCGCCTGAACCTTGGCCTTCATCTTCTTGCGGTCACGCAGCACCCGGGAAAGATTGCCAAGAGCTTCCGAGAGATTGCCGCCGGCCTGGCTCTGGATCTGGATGACAATGCCGAAGAACCCCGCTTCGGGGCACGGCATGGTCTCGGTCATGCGCAAGGCTGCTTCAGGAATGGAGACGCCGACTTGCTGGGCTTCGACCAGGCGACGGAATTCGCTGCGAACCGGCTCGGGCGATTCAGAGGCGATGAGGCGGATGCCGTCATTGAGCGGCAGGCCCGATTTCACGGCGCGCACGATAATGTCGAGCGCATTGGGAAATTCGACGAGGAACTGCTTGACGCGGCGGCCTCTGCGGAAAGAGACAAACCATCTCGGAAGGCCAATGCTGCCGGCAAGCAGCGCACCGGGCAGCAGGATCGGCGGGGCACCGGCGATGAATACCAGGGCAGTGACGACCAACCCGCATATGGCCGAATAGACGTAGAAGCGCTGAACCGTCACCAGCATGCCGGCCTGGCGGATCTGGACGCGCAGTGGCGGTTTCTTGATGTTGCGGTCCTTGGCCTTCTGCTTTTCCTCGAGTTCGTTGAGCGTGTCCTGGACAGATTTACGCCGCTTGGCGACTTCGGCGACCCGGTCGCGGGATGCCTTCACCACTGACTTGTCGGAGTCGGTCTGCCTCACCGACGCAAGCCGACGATCGCTATTGGTCTGGCTCTCGATACGATTGAACAGAAAGGCGTAGGCGACCGCGCCGGCGCTGAGGCCAGCAAGGGCGATGAAGATCAGCATCATGGGGTCGAGGCCGAACATGGGGCGTCAGATCCTCGTTTCTTGCATGTCAGGCTGCGCTCTTTTCCATGGCTTCCAGCGCGATTGCGAGCCGCGCCTCCTCGCCATAGTAGCGGGCACGATCCCAGAAATGAGGACGCCCGATGCCGGTGGAGACATGCTGGCCGATCAGTCGGCCGTTCTGGTCCTCGCCCTTGATGTCATAGAGCACCAGGTCTTGGGTGATGATCACGTCGCCTTCCATGCCGATCACCTCGGTGATGTGGGTGATGCGACGAGAACCATCGCGCAAACGCGCGGCCTGGATGATGATGTCGACGGAACCGACGACGATTTCACGCACGGTCTTCTGCGGCAGCGAATAGCCGCCCATGGCGATCATCGCCTCGATACGGTTGAGACATTCGCGCGGACTGTTGGAGTGGATGGTGCCCATCGAGCCGTCATGGCCGGTATTCATCGCTTGCAGCAGATCGAAAACCTCAGGTCCGCGCACTTCGCCGACGATGATCCRCTCGGGGCGCATACGCAGGCAGTTCTTGACGAGGTCGCGCATGGTGACTTCGCCCTCGCCTTCCAGGTTGGCGGGCCGCGTTTCCAGGCGGACGACATGCGGCTGCTGCAGCTGCAGTTCGGCCGAGTCCTCGCAGGTGATGACGCGCTCATCGCGGTCGATATAGTTGGTAAGGCAGTTGAGCAGCGTCGTCTTGCCCGAACCCGTACCGCCCGAGATGATGATGTTGCAACGGACACGGCCGATGATCTTCAGCACCTCGGCACCTTGCGGCGAGATGGCACCAAATTTGACGAGCTGATCGAGCGTCAGCTTGTCCTTCTTGAATTTCCGGATGGTGAGAGCAGCGCCATCGATCGACAGCGGCGGCGCGATCACGTTGACGCGGGAGCCGTCGGGCAGGCGCGCATCGCAGATCGGCGAAGATTCATCGACTCGGCGGCCAACCTGGCTGACGATGCGCTGGCAGATATTGAGCAACTGCTGATTGTCGCGGAAGCGAATATTGGTCTGCTCGACCTTGCCGTTGACCTCGATGTAGACGTGTTTGGCGCCGTTGACCATGATATCGGCGATGTCGTCGCGGGCAAGCAGCGGCTCCAGGGGGCCATAGCCGAGCACGTCGTTGCAGATGTCTTCAAGCAGTTCCTCCTGCTCGGAGATCGACATCGCGAAATTCTTGATCGCGATGATGTCGTTGACGATGTCGCGGATTTCCTCACGCGCGCTGTCGGGATCAAGCTTGGCGAGTTGCGACAGATCGATCGTGTCGATCAGCGCTGAAAACACCTGGCTCTTGGTGTCGTAGTAACTTTCGCTGCGCTCGCGCTGCTGCGGCTTGCGCTCGGCGGCGAAGGATGGCGAAGGTTCGGCGGCACGTCGAGCCGGAGTAGATGCGGCTGGTGACGGCACCGCAGGGCGCGAGGCAACCAGCGTGTCAGTGGATTGCGCCACAGGCACCGCTCCAACTGGGCGGAATCCCGGCGTCGAGCGGTTGCCGTCGTCGTTGCCTCTCTTGCCAAACATGGTCGACTAGCACCTCCGCGCAGCGCGCATCACTTCTTGCGGGCCTTCAGCCGATTGAGAATTCCTCCGAGACCGGACGGCTTCTTGGCCTTGGCTTCGGACCTTCCGGTCAGGACGTGGGCGATCTCGTTAATTGTCTGGACGACCGCGTTCTTCGCATCCATCTCGCCGAGCATTCGGCCATTGTTGGCGGCATTGCCAAACAGCAGCGGATCAAACGGTATGACGGCCATCGGCGTGATCCCCAGCGGCTCGGAGAAATCCTTCACGGAAATTTCGGGCCGCTTGGGCATCCCGGCCTGATTGAGGACCAGCCTCGGCGGCGGGTCGTTGGGCCGGAGCCGCTTGAGCATATCGACCAGGTTCTTGGCATTGCGCAGATTGGCCAATTCCGGCGTCGCGGTGATGACCACCTCGTCGGCGCGGATCAACGTGTTCTTGCTCCAGCCGCTCCAGATATGGGGAACATCGAGCACGATCAGCGGCGTACTGCGCTGGGCCGTATCGATGATCGAGGCGAAGGCTTCGGCGTCGAAATCATAGACACGCTCCAGCGTCGACGGTGCGGCAAGCAGAGACAGATGTTCCGCGCATTGCGCGAGCAGGCGGTCGAGATAGACCTCGTCGACACGCTCAGGCGCGAACACCGCCTCGGCGATGCCCTGGGCAGGGTCCTGGTCAAAATTGATATTGGCTGTTCCGAAGGCCAGATCGAGATCAGCGACAATGACCTCCGACTTGAACAGGGTGGACATGCTCCAGGCGACGTTGTGGGCGATGGTGGAGGACCCCACCCCGCCCTTTGCGCCGACAAAGGCGATCGAACGGCCGATGGGCTCCGCCTCTGGATCAACGAAGATGGAGGAAATGACGCTGACAACATCGGCCGTAGACACAGGCGCCACGACATATTCGGAAATGCCCGAACGGATCAGTTCGCGATAGAGCGCGACATCGTTGTAGTGGCCGATGACCACGACCTTGGAACTCGGGTCGCAATATTCGGATAGACGGTGCAGCATTTCGAGCAGGCTCTTGGGCTCGCCGCGCGACTCGAGGATGATCAGGTTGGGCGTTGGAGCGCCGCTGTAGACTTCAAGCGCGGTTTCGATGCCGCCCATGTGGACTTGAAGATGGGCCTTGGCCATGCGCCGGTCTTCGCCGGCGCGTTCGATCGGGCCGGCGACGCTGTCGGTTTCGCAGAACGCCTGGATCGAAATGCGCGGCACCGGCCGCAGCACCTGCATCACGGCAAGATCCTGCTGCGAAAGCTCGGCGCTCTCGGGTTGGGAGTCGTCGTAGGCGAGATTGCTCATGTCGAACTGCCTCCAAATCCCATCAATAATTCGTCTCGGGTCGCCAAGCGGCGGGCGGCTTGCGGTATTGGCCGATCACGACGTCGCGGTTCTCGGCATCGATCGGGGTCTGCTTGCGCGGCCCAAGCAGGTCAGCCGGATTGGCGATCTGGGCGGCAATGTTGTTTTGATAGGAACAGCCGAAATTGGCGTAGTGCTTGTTGTCGGCGGTGTTGGCGATGTCTTCCGGCCAGCGGCCACATTGGTCCGTCTGGGCGCGCATCGCCGTGTAGACGACGCGTACCGGCGAGGATGCCTCGGGGTAGGCCGACTGATAGTTGGTGACGGCGATGCGATTTTTCGGAACGCCTGCCTTGATCGCCACATTCATCAGCCCACGCGCCGCATGGGACGCGGCGACATCATTGGCGCCGCCGGACGGCGCCATGATCGTCAGCGAGGGTGCCGCGCGGTAATCGTAATTCTGCAGGAACCCCTCGAAAGTGTCCCTTTGCCCCCTGGTGATGCCGCGATCACCGGCGCCTACCGGGATGTCGATCGTCTGGTTCTTCTCGGCAATGACGATGGGGTGGTTTGTGCGATAGTCGTCGGGGATCGAACCGACGGTCACGCTGTCGCGGTTGGCGCACCCCGCCAGCAGGGCCACTGCCGCTACCGCGAGAAGCGGGAGGAAGATGCGAGACTTTGCCGATCTGACGAGATCGCGCGTGAATACTGCCTGAGACATGCCCCTATCCCCGCTCATTTGTAGATGAAGCCAACGACGCCATGGTAACGGCCGGCGGGCTTGTCGGTTTTCATGGTGCCGTAGACACGATTGACGCGGCCAAGGAACATGCCAGCGCCGTCGCTTGCGGCATTGAAATTGTCGTCAGGCTTGGCGAGTTCGTTACGCGCGATCGGGCGAGCGAGATATGGCGTCACGATGATGACCAGTTCGGTCTCGTTGCGGACGAAGTTGCGGCTGCGGAACAGCGTGCCGAGCACCGGAACCTTTGCCAACCCGGGCAAGCCGCCGATGACCTGCTTGACGTCGTCGCGAACAAGGCCAGCAATCATCATCGACCCGCCAGATGGAAGTTCGACAGTCGTGTCGGCGAGACGCTTGCGCAGGGACGGCAGCATCGGATTGCCACCAGCTGTGCCCGGCGWTTCATTTGTCGGCTCGGAAACCGCCGTGCGAACCTTCAAACTGATGCGGCCCGGTGAAAGGACGACCGGTTTGAAATCAAGGCTGATGCCGTATTCGATCTGGTCATACTTGAGACCGCCGGGATCGGTAACGCCATCCTTGTCGCGTTTCGCAGCCGCAACCTCCCGCAAGATGTTGAATTCGCCGCCAACGCGAAAAGTCGCCTGCTCACCGGAGACGGCAGTCAAAGTCGGCTCGGCCAGTGTCTTCATCACACCAGCCTGCTCCATTGCGCTGATCGACGCGCCAACGCCATTTTTCGAAAGGAAGAAATTGCCTCCCTCGCCTACCAAAGGCGCACCAATGCCACCCGGAATGAAGTTTTCTACACCCCAGCTGATCCCGTTAGAGTTGCCATGCGCCAGCATGTTAACGCCAAGCTGCTTCATGACGTTGCGGCTGACCTCGGCGACCGTGACCTTGAGCATCACCTGGTCTTCGCCGATGATCTGAAGCAGATTGACGATCTTGCTTGTTTGGCGTGTCCGATCGGGGTTGTTGATGTCGACGCCGGCGTTGTCTGAGCCGCCGGTGGCGGTTTGTGAATACTGCCCGGTCGTGGCCTCGCCGCCGGTGACGAAGATCGTCGCCAGATCGACGGCGCGCTTGGAGTCGAGCGGCGTGTCGACGGTGCCGGTCAGCACGACGTTGTCGTTCAGCAGTTCGACCTTGATGTCGGCACCCGGAATGAAACGCCTGATGTAGTCCTCGAGGCCGGCAACGTCGCGTTCGACCGCGAGGTCGAGGCTGACGATCTGCTCGCCATTGGGGCCGAAGACAAAAATGTTGGTCTCACCGACCGCCTTGCCGAACAGATAGATGCGGCGCGCCGTTCGAGTGACGGCGTCAGCGACCGCCGGATTGGCGACAAGAATGTCATAGGCGTCGCTTGGCAGGTCGATGACCACCGACTTGTTGAGCCCGAGCTTGACGCGCTGGCTGTTGGAACTGTTCGATCCCACCTTGGCCTGACCAGCTGCTGAAGCCGGCGACTGGTCGGTTATGATCGCACCAGCGGCGAGGATGCCGAATGCAGCGGCGACAATTGCGAAGTGTCTGGCGCAAGACTTCATTTCCTTGCTCCCGACTCTGATATCTCGCCGGACTTGATAAGCCGGACTGTGCCGCGCTTGCCGCTGCCTGAGACCAGGTAATCGGCCTCGGCCAGGTTTTTTTCCTGCGCATCGGCGACGGAGCGCAACGCCAGCGTCAGCCGGTCGGCCATCTGCTGCGCCACCGTGATGATCTCGGACTGCTGCTGGGTCAGTTCCAGCGTCGCCGTTTGACCGACCTTGACCTTCTTGCCTTCCTCATCTTCCTGGATGGTCTGGTCGATGGCCAGAACGCGGATATTGCTGAGGATGGTTTCGGTGGTGAAGCCGCTGCTGGATTTTTCCGCATCGGAACGCCGCGTCATGATGACGTCGACATAGTCGTTCGGCAGGATGAAGCCACCAGCTGAGGTGTCGGCGGAGATCGTTGTGGCAACCGCGCGCTTTCCGGCGGGCAGCACGGCCGACATGAAGCTCTGGCCCTCGCCGATCAGCTTCGATTTGCGCAACGGTTCTCCGCTGAACATGCCAAGACGCGCGACCGAATTCTTGAATTTTTCAAGCGCCTCGGGCTCGGCGCTACGGGTGATGAAATTGGGGTTGAGGCCGTCGCTCGGCCAAGGCTGCCAGGCGATGTTGTTTTCCACCAGGCCGCCCATGGGCACGTCGCCGGTCAGGACCAGAACGTCGGTCAACGCAAGCTGGGGCTGCTGCGGCCCGGATTCGATGACCACCTCAGGCGGAAGCGGTGCCGACATGTTCTTTGCGACGAAACCGGCGCCGCCCGCTGCGGCAACCGCTACGCCAAGTATCATCAGTCGCGATGCAGCCATCGTCCGAACCCCACCCTGGCAAACCCCATCAAGCCAGGCCGGACTTTGCAGAAGCAATCGTCAACTTATGGTTAATGTAGTCCTTACGATCGTGATTAACTTTGTCTTACGCCGAGCGCTACTGCGCAGCCAGCCGCTCGATCGCCCAGACCATCATCGGAGAAGCTGGATAGGTGACGAGGCCACCGATGCCCAGAGCGATGCCGTAGGGCACGCCACCTGCATCCTTGGAAAAGTTCCTGAGGAACATGTTCTGGCTGGTGATGTGGGAAAGTGCGGAGCTGCGGAAGGACAGGATCGCCAGCGTCAACATTCCGCCGAAGACCGCCGAAGTGAGGAGATATTCCATCAAGGGAATGCCGAACCCCATCCATACTGAGGTCGCAGCAATCAGCTTGGCGTCGCCGCCGCCCATGCCGCCAAGTGCAAAAAGCCCGAAGGTGATGGTGAGCATCAAGGCGCCCGCGGCGAGATGCATGCCGATGTCTGCCCAAGCCATGCCCGTCAGCGGCGCGACGACAAGGAACACCCCGAGCAACAACAGCGGCACACGATTGGCGATGGTCATCGACATGGTGTCGGAGACAGCGGCAAACACCATGCAGAACGGAAAAACGACAAATATTAATGCTTCAAGCATAGTGAGATGTCCGCCATACAGAACATGGTCGAGCATAACGACGTGGCGTTAAGCTTCGATGAAACACGACAGGCGCGGATGCCTCGCCCATAGAAAGCAAAAAGGCCGCTCGCACGAGCAGCCTTTTCACCTACCTTGCCGACCGAAATGCCGGACGAGGCTTTAGGCCCGCATTACGGCTTGACCACCGGCGCCGTAGCCTCTCCGAGCGCCGTCCCGACATCGGCGAACTTTTTGTTGATCGCGGTACCAAGCTGTGTGGCGCCACCGACGATGGCGAGGGCGATGAGGGCGGCGATCAGACCGTATTCGATGGCGGTCGCGCCGGATTCGTCTTTCACAAAACGTGCGATAAGGTTGGTCATTGTTAGCTCCTTGCTCCGTGTTACAGCACTTCCGCCAACATTTCTTTGTCGTTGATCGGATGACTGCAACCTATCGGGGAGCTGTTTCGATCGGCTTAAGAAACAGCCTTACCGAAACCTTTAGCCCGGCATTGCAGCTCTGTGGTTAACCGCTAACTAAACCGGAAGTTACCATTTTCGGCGATACGAAACGCCTGAAATAGCGGCCAGCCGGGTTTCAGGAGCCGACTCCTGATCATGCTCGGATCACGCCGACTCGCGCATCGGTTGCGGTGACCGGTGGCTTAACCGTTGGTTCACCAAAGTCGTTCATGTTCCATTGAACAGTATAGCGACAGCCGCCGAGGGGGCGACTAGCATGGCGAACCTTTTTATCGTTGGAGCCTTAACCGTCATGGCATCGCTTGCCGTTGCCGCGCCTTCGCACGCGGGCGCGGGCATAGAGGTGACGATGAACCAGGCCAAGATCGTTCGGCTCACCCGCCCGGCCGACACCATCGTGGTTGGCAACTCGGCCATCGCCGACGCTTCGGTGCAGGACGCATCGACCATCGTACTTACCGGCAAGGGCTTCGGCGTCACCAACCTTGTGGTGCTCGATGCGCAAGGCAGCCCGATCGTCGACGAACAAGTGACCGTCATCCGCCACGACGCGTCGTCCGTGCGGATCTACAGGCGCTCGGAAATCCAGACGCTGTCATGCACGCCTTATTGCGAAAGCTCCTACAAGAGCGACGCCGAGCGGATGTCCGAGAGCGAGCTGAACGCCAGCCAGTAGCCTGGGCTCAGGGGCGGAGCAAGGTTAGCGCCAAGTAAAGCGGGCTCGCACAATTTCGCCGGTCATCCAAACCGGACTTCAACAGCTTTCCCTTATAAGTCGCCCGAACCATGAGGGGCGGCCGGGACATGAGCGAAACAGCGCCTGCAGCACAAGACGATACGAAAGCGCATCGGCGGGGTTTCTTCGCCCGGTTCGTGCGCGACCAGAGCGGCAGCACGGCAATTGAATTTGTCATGCTGGCGATCCCTTTTTCAATGCTGGTCTTTGCAATCCTTGAGAGCTGCATTGCCTTTGCTGGCCAGCAAATACTGTCGAATGCCGCCGATGACGTCGCCCGCCAGTTCCGCACAGGACAAGTCAAGGCGGCAGAATTTCTCCCCCCCAACAAAGAAATCAACAAAGAAAAGTTGAAGCGCATGATCTGCCCCAAGCTGGAAGTGCTCGTCGCCAAGGGCTGCCCTGAGCTGATCATCGACCTGCGCAGCTACACTACCTTCGCCAATGCTGCCGACGACAAGCTCGAACTGACTGCCAATGGCGATATCAACAGTACAAATTTCGACGTTGCACCCGGACCATCAA
>NZ_JBFUIP010000142.1:0-14647 GCF_056401815.1 Aminobacter sp. P4_D5
AGCTTCTTCTTGTTGAAGGCGGTGGCGTCGTCCTTGAAAAACTGGATCAGGGTGCCCGGCTCAGGGCCTTCATAAAGGATCTTGGCCTTGCCTTCGTAAATGCGGCGGCGATTCTTCATTTGACTGATTCTCTGGTTGGAAGGGTGGACGGCAAGTTACCGGTCCCTTTCTCACGCCGCAAAGCCGCGGCGGCTGTGGGTTTCAAGGCCGGTCTCTATCTTAATCAGGCCCATTGCTCAATCATCATTTMCTCCCAATCAACGCCTTTTGGTACGGAATTGCCGCACCGCACACACAAACAGAGCAAAAGAGAGATAAAGTGAGATATTGACCGGGCGTCGGGCTTTTGGTTTGAGGAACCCGATAACATATACACCGGAAGTCGAATCGATTTCCCACTCCCTGGAGGATTGCCATGAGCAACATGAAGGACCGCGAAGAAGGTTTTGAGCGCAAGTTCGTCTTCGACGAAGAACTGCGTTTCAAGGCGAATGCGCGGCGCAACAGGGCGCTCGGCATGTGGGCTGCCGAAAAACTCGGCAAATCGGGTGCCGACGCTGAAGCCTATGCCAAGGAAGTCGTGATTTCCGACATCGAGGAAGCCGGCGATCATGACGTGTTCCGCAAGATCCGCGCCGATTTCGATGCCGCCGGCGTCGACCAGTCCGACCATCAGATCCGCCGCACCATGGACGAACTGATGGCGCAGGCGATCGAGCAGATCAAAAACACCTGACCCAACCACACTGCTGGACTAACGAACCGCCCGGATTCCGGGCGGTTTTTGTTTGCGCCTCAGCTCGCTTCCGGATGAAATGGCGCCGCCACAAGGAGAACACAAGATGTCGCTTGCCGAGAGACTGCACGCCAACGAGACCATTATCACTGCCTGGTCCGGCGTGCCGGATGCACTGACCGTCGAAATCCTCGCCTGGCAGGGCTTCGATGCCGTCACCCTCGACATGCAGCATGGCGGCCACAATGAAGACTCTGTGCTGCGCTCGCTGGCACCGGTGCTCGGCGCGGGCAAGCATGCGATCGTGCGCGTCCCTGTCGGGCGCTTCGACATGGCGAGCCGGGCGCTCGACTTCGGCGCCGAAGCTGTCATCGCCCCTATGGTCAATTCGRTCGAGGACGCGCAGCGCTTTGCCGCTTCGATGAAATACCCGCCGCTGGGCGAGCGTTCCTGGGGCCCCACCTACGCCGCCCCCCGCCACGGCAGCAAGGACCCGGTCAAGTGGCTGARGGAGAGCAATGCCCGCACCGTCTCCTTTGCCATGGTCGAGACGCACGCTGCAGTCGCCGCCCTCGATGGCATTCTGGCGACGCCAGGCATCGACGGCATTTTTCTCGGGCCTGGCGACTTTTCGATCGCCTGGACCAAGGGGGATGCGGTCAACGGAACGCTCGAAGGCATGATGGAAACGGTCGCCGATGTCGCCAGGCGTACGCGTGCCGCCGGCAAGCATGCCGGCATTTATGTCACCGATCCGAAAATCGCTGGGCGCTTTGTCGAGATGGGCTTCCAGCTGCTCGCCACAGGCTCGGAACACCAGCTGATATCAAGCGGTGCCGCGAACCTGCTCTCCGAGCTCAAGAAGTCGCTGGCCTAACCTTCGAGCCGCGACAAAAACTGCGCGAACACCATCGAACCTTCGGGCCAGGGCCCGAAGCCGGAATCGGCATTGATGTGACCGGCTTCACCGGCATCGATGAACAGCGAACCCCAGGCGGCGGCGATGTCTTCGGCGACGTCGAGTTTGCAATAGGGGTCGTTGCTGCTGGCGACCACCACCGAGGGAAACGGCAGCGGATCGCGCGGGTAGGGGCCGAAGGTCATCAGGTGCTTCGGCCGGATCGCCGGATTGGAGACATCTGGTGGGGCCACGAAGAAGCCGCCCGCCACGTATTTCTTGAAGCCGGGAATGGCGTGGATGGCGGTCGGGATGCCGAGCGAGTGCGCAACCAGAACGACCGGCCGTTCGGCCGCGTTCACCGCGTCGATGACCTTGGCTGTCCAATCTTCGCGCACAGGCTTTGACCATTCGTCCTGCTCGACGCGGCGCGCGGTCGACAGTTTTTCCTCCCAGCGGCTCTGCCAGTGGGATGGACCCGAATTGGTGTATCCGGGCACGATGATGATATCGGCGTCTTTTACCTTCATGTCGGGGATGTAGCGATCCGATCTCGCCGGTGCAAGCCGGTGCAGCTCACAGCTCCATATGCACGATCTCGATCGGGTCGCCGCCGACACCATGCGAGAAAAAGCCCCGCTCAACCATGCGAAAGCCGTGGCGGCGATAAAAGCCCTCCGCATTGACGGTCGATTCGACCCTGACCGGTCCTTCATGGTCCCGCCGCGCATTCTGGATGCCGATTTCAAGCAGCCTCTTACCGAGGCCTGAGCCTGCAGCATCGGCCAGAAGAAACAGCCGTGTTACCTCGCCTGGCTCCGAATCGACAAAACCGACGATCTTGCCTTCCTGCTCGACGACAACCAGCAGCCCTTTTGCGATCAGCGCTTCGTAAGTTTCCGCTGTCCGTTCTCCCATCCATCCGGCGATCTGCTCGGCGGAATAGTGGTCCTTCGCAAGCTCGCGCACCGAATTGCGCGTAACGTCGAATACCGCTTGCCCGTCACCAGGGGCTGCCGGCCTCAGCGATGTATGTTCATTCATAGGATGCACTCGGATCAATTTCAGCTGCCAAGTGGCTAGCGGTCTGCGCTGAAATTGTCTCCGCCGATTGGCTGCTGGTACAATCAAACCTCTGGCGGCGACCAGAAGTGGCAGTTGCTCGATTGGTATCAAATTGTTGAACGCGGTGTTCGGAACTTGCTGGCTTGTGTGAACGACGGCGCCGGCCGATCTATCACGGGAATAGAAACTGCCGTGTTGGCCGGAGAGTGGATTTTGGAACTGACACGACGCAAACTGATTGGCAGCGCAGCCCTTCTCGCCATGGGAGCGACAGCAAGCGTTGGCCATACGGAGCCCAAGATGAGCAAGATTCCTTTTGCCGCCACAACGCCGATCAGCGTCTCACGCGTTGGCCTCAAGGCACGTCACGCCGAAGCGATGGCCAAATTCTACCGCGACGTCGTCGGTTTGCAGGAGCTTGCCCGCGACGGCGAGACCATCACGCTGGGTGCTGGCAGCCGCGCGCTGCTGAACATAGAGTCCGACAAGGCAGCCCAGCCGGACGATCCGCGCAGCGCTGGTTTGTTCCACACCGCCTTCTTGTTGCCCACCCGTGCAGATCTCGGGCGCTGGATCAAGCATGCCATCGACAAACGCATTCCCGTCGATGGCGCGTCCGACCACCTAGTCAGCGAGGCGCTGTACCTGACCGACCCCGAGGGCAACGGCATCGAGATTTACCGCGACAGGCCGCATGATGGCTGGAAATGGACTGGCTCGCAGGTCGACATGGCGACCGAACAGCTCGATATCTCGTCTATCGTCGCCGAGGTACCTGCTGGCGATGCCGGCTGGCAGGGCATGCCGGACAACAGCATCGTCGGCCACGTCCATCTGCGCGTGGGCGATCCGGCCTTGGCTRCGGAGTGGTGGAACAAGCAGTTCGGCTTCGACACCGTGGCCAAATACGGCAACAGCGCCGTATTCCTGTCTTCCGGCGGCTATCACCACCATATCGGTGCCAATTCCTGGCAGAGCCCAGGTGCGGCAAAACGCGACGCCTCGCGCACCGGCCTTGCCTGGGTCGAGATGCGCTCGGCTGAAGCCAAGGCGGCTTCGACTTACGAAGACCCTTGGGGCACCGTCATTCGCGCGCTGCCGGGCCAACCGGGCTGAGCGTCAATCCTGACATCGCTTGTCCAAGGCATGTGCTATGCGCGTTGGAATCGAACCTGCCACGCTGGCAGGTTCGGCCAATACAAGTGCAAAGTTGAGGCCCGTTCATGCTGAAAGTCATCGCTCAGGATTTCATCAAGCCTGAGTTCGTCGATATCGTCCTGCCGCTTTATGCCGAGCTGGTTGAGAAGACGCGGCTGGAACCGCTTTGCCTCTCCTATGATCTGTTCATCGATCAAAAGGATCCGGGCCACTTCGTCTTCATCGAGGAATGGCCCGATCGCGCAGCGCTGGATATCCATTGCGCGAGCGAGCATTTCACGCGGCTGGTGCCGCTGATCAACAAACATCAGCGGCAAGACCCAGCCTTCATCCTGATGGACGCTTTTGCAGTCTAAAGCGCGACGGGGCTTGGCGGAGCAGTGTGCGTAAATGCCTGCTGCGCTTCGAAAGGCAGCAAACATGAAAAAGGCCTGCCGCAGGGATGCGCAGGCCTTTTTTGTAACTGGAGGAAGCTCGGGCTACCTGCCTTCGATCTCAAGGTTCGGAACGTCGATCTTCAGTTCGATGCTCTTCTGCTGGTCAAAATAGCCATCGTAATAGAGATAGCCGCCTATCACGGCCGCGATCATCACGGCGCCAGCAACGAACCAGCCGGCTTTTCCGCCATTCACGACCACGACATCAGGGTTTGCCATTTTTTCCGCTCCAATTTGTTCAAATCGGAACAGTAACGCCGGCCCGCCTCGATGGTTCCCGGATCAGACCTTATCCAAATACCCGCTTGAAGATCGTATCGACATGCTTGGTGTGGTAGCCAAGGTCGAACTTTTCGCGGATTTCGGCCTCCGGCAAGGCAGCGGTCACTTCCTTGTCGGCCAGAAGTTCCTCAAGGAAATCCTTGCCTTCTTCCCATACCTTCATGGCGTTGCGCTGGACCAGCCGATAGGCGTCCTCGCGGGAGACGCCGGCTTGCGTCAGCGCCAGCAGCACACGCTGCGAATGCACCAGGCCGCGGAACTTGTTCATGTTCTTGAGCATGTTGTCGGGATAGACGACGAGCTTGTCGATGACGTTGGTCAGCCGCGCCAGTGCGAAGTCGAGCGTGACGGTCGCGTCCGGGCCGATCATGCGTTCGACCGAGGAGTGCGAGATGTCGCGCTCGTGCCAAAGCGCCACGTTTTCCATCGCCGGTGCCGCATAGGAGCGGACCATGCGGGCGAGGCCGGTCAGGTTTTCGGTCAGTACCGGGTTACGCTTGTGCGGCATCGCCGACGAACCCTTCTGGCCCGGCGAGAAATACTCTTCCGCCTCAAGCACCTCGGTCCGCTGCAGATGGCGGATTTCGGTGGCGACGCGTTCGATCGACGAGGCGATCACGCCGAGCGTGGCGAAGAACATGGCGTGGCGGTCGCGCGGGATGACCTGCGTCGACACCGGTTCCGGCTTGAGGCCGAGCTTGGCGGCGACATGCTCTTCGACGCGCGGGTCGATATTGGCGAAGGTGCCGACTGCGCCAGAAATCGCGCAGGTGGCGATGTCTTCGCGCGCATGCACAAGACGCTCGCGGCAGCGGGTGAACTCGGCAAAGGCCAGCGCCAGCTTGACGCCGAAGGTTGTGGGCTCGGCATGGATGCCATGGCTGCGGCCGATGGTGACGGTGTCCTTGTGCTCGAAGGCGCGGCGCTTGAGTGCAGCCAAAAGCGCGTCGATGTCGGCGAGCAGGATGTCGGTGGCGCGCACCAGCTGCACGGAAAGGCAGGTGTCGAGCACGTCGGACGAGGTCATGCCCTGATGGATGAAGCGCGAATCCGGGCCGACGAATTCAGCCAGATGCGTCAGGAAAGCGATGACGTCATGCTTGGTGACGCGCTCGATCTCGTCGATGCGCTCGACGTCGAACTTGGCGGCCCCCCCTTTTTCCCAGATCGTCTTCGCCGCTTCCTTGGGGATGACGCCGATCTCGGCCAGCGCGTCGCAGGCATGGGCCTCGATCTCGAACCAGATGCGGAACCGGGTTTCGGGAGACCAGATGTCGACCATCTCGGGCCGGGAATAGCGAGGGATCATGGCGGGGTGTCCAGCTTCGGTTTCGTTGCGGCTCCCCTAACAGAGCTAGGCGCAATGCTCAACGCGAACGGGCGGCAAACCACAGTGCAGCAGTGAAAAGGGCAACGAATCCGCCGGGAAAATAGAGCCGGAGGCCCAAAACGGCGAATTGATAGAGCGCGACAAGCCCGGTGAAGACGAACTGGAACACCCAGGTGATGGTGAACGGCGCGGCATGCCATTCGGCATAGTAACTGCGATATTGCAGCGCGTAGAAAAAGGCCGTCAGGCCGATGGTCGCCACGCCGAGCGAAACGAAAGCGGCGGCGAAGGCCGCCTCGGGCCGGCGTCCACGCGAGAGCAGCCGCGCCAGGGTCCAGCCGATCGGAAAGGCGGCAGCGCCGCCGAGCGCAAACAGCAGCACGACGATGCGAACACCCACAGGTGTTTCCCAACGATCGAGCAACAGCGTCACGAGCGCGCTCGCTCCCATAGCAAGACCCCAGACGACGGAGCCGGCAATTGCCAGGCGCAATGAGGGCAGTGCCTGGCGCAGCCTCGCGCTGGCGCGCGGCGCTTTCGAGCTTTCCGGCAGGCTTGTGCYAACGGTCATCGACGCGTCGTCGTTCACGTCCGGCCTGTCACCGCTAGCCAGCGGTGATCGGGGCCTTCGAAGCCGTGGCGGATGACRGTGATCAGCACGGCATAGGTCATCGCCCCGCCTTCGCCGAAGAAGGTCTGCACCCCGCCGATGCGGTAGCCGGTCGGGCAGCCGCGGCTCAGCGGCACATCCTTGTCTTCCTGCAGCACATCGGTTTTGCCACCGTCGCCGACATGGACCAGCTTGAAACCCTTGACCGGGCCGATGCCGGGGCAGCGCTCGATTTCGCCGAGCGAAATTTCTTCGAGCCGGAATTCGAGCTGCGGGTCGATCGGTGGAAACACCGGGCGCGGATTGACCACGATCTTGTGCGGATCGGCGCTGATCTCGGTCACCGCGTTGAAGCCTACGAGACGGCCGCGATTGGCGGCCAGCACCTCATCCTTGAGGGCCTTTTCGCCGCGCGCCCGCGCCTCGTCGCGCGCCGCCTGCAGGCCGACGTTCTCGTCTTCCAACTGCACGCGCACCGGCGTGTTGGGCCGGAACGTGTCGGTTGCGGTGTCGATGTAGAAGCGGTTCGCATAGGCAAAGCCCGAACCGTCCTGGATGCCGTATTCCTCGAAGGCGAAGATCTTGCCGTCGGCGCTGAAACCCAGGACGTTGAGGTCGGCCGCGTCGCCGGCATGGGCAAGCTGCGATGCGGCAAACAGCGACAGGCCAGCGAGGCAAAGAAGCTTGATCGAATTCACGGCAATCCCTCTCGTTCCCGGTTGAATCAGTTTTTCAGGCGAAAGCGCTAAGATACCGTCAATAAAGGGTTTTGGGTCATCCCTTGCGCGCCGACCACACTGGCATGATATCGCCGACAGCAGCGGTTGCCTCATGCACCCCACGTGCGATTGCCCGAGCCATTGTCGAGGCGGCAGCGGCGAAGAAGTCGACGACGTCGCCCTGGTCCACCGTTATCCCGCTTGTGCCGGTCGCCAGCGCAAACACCAAATCGCCATCGAAGGGCGTGTGCACGGGCCAGATCGCGCGGGTGAAGCCGTCATGCGCCGATATCGACAACCGCTTGGCGGCCGCCTTTGTCAGCACCGCGTCGGTGGCGATCACCGCAATCGTCGTATTGGCGACGGCACTGTTTGCTTCCTCGTATTTCTTGAATACGCGGGCAGCATCGTCAGGCAGTGGCGAGGGGTAGCCGAGGCCGCCAAACTCGCCATCAAGTTCGAACGGTGCCGCCCAGAAATGCCTGGAACGCCCGACAGTCACCGAACCTGTGGCGTTGACCCCGACGAGTGCGCCCACCGTCACGCCATTTGGCAAAACCGTCGAAGCCGAACCGAGGCCGCCCTTGAGCCCAGCCGTCAGCGCGCCAGTGCCTGCGCCTGCCGAACCAAGGGCGAAATCGCGTCTGGCAGCTTGTACGGCGTCATAGCCAAGCTCGCGATAGGGCGGATAGCGGCCCCAGTCCTTGTCGCCGCCGTTCAGCATGTCGAACAGGATCGCCGCTGGCACGATCGGGATGATCTGGTCGCGCACGGCAAAGCCGATGCCCTTTTCGCGCAACGCTGCCTGCACACCCGATGCCGCATCGAGGCCGAAGGCCGAGCCGCCCGAAAGCACCACCGCATTGACGGTTTCGACCGTGTTGTGCGCTTCAAGCAGGTCGGTCTCGCGCGTTCCCGGCGCGCCGCCCAGCACCTGCACCGCAGCGGTAGCGGGCGTGTCGCAGACAATCACCGTCACACCCGACTTTACCTTTTCATCGATGGCATTGCCGACTCGCAAGCCGGCAACGTCGGTGATCAGGTTGAGCGGTCCGGCTTTAAGCATCATCATTGCGTCTCAAAAGGCACGTAGTTCGATCCGTCGAAGCGGAACAGGCGGTAGGGGTTTTCGCTGAGGTCGCCCTTGGCGTCGAAGCGGATCTTGCCGATCGCCGTGTCGAACTCTTGCTTCGCGAGCACGTCAGCGACAGGCTTTCCGCTCGACGCGGCAAGTTCTGCCGCGGCGCGGGCGATCTCCACCGCCGCATAGGCGGGCAGGGTGTACCCCTCAGGTATCCATTTTTGCGCTTCGAAGGCGGCTAGCACGTCCGCCTTGGCGAGATCGGACCATTCGGGCGGAGCGACCATCAGCGTGCCCTCGGCTGGCGGCACTGTCCGGTCGGCCACGCGAAGCGTTTCGCCCCCGGCAAACACCATGCCGTCACCAAGCGTGGCCGCATCACGGGCCATGACGGCGATGTCTTCGCCGTCGCCGCCGACAAATACATGCGTGGCACCCGCTTTGCGCAGGCGGGCAATAAGCGCCACCTGATTGTCGAGTTGCGGCCTGTAGGTGTCGACGAACACAGGTTTCAATCCCGCCTGCTGGACGCTTGCCCGAAAGCTTTCAGCCAGCTCGCGGCCATAAATGGTACCGTCGTCGACGATGGCGAACAGTTCGTCGTTCCATAGCCGTGTCAGCAGGGACGCCGCCGCTTCGCGCTCATTGTCGCCGCGCGGCCCGAGCCGGAACACCTGCCAGCCGGTTTTGTCACGCTGATCCGTCAGGCTGTCAGTGCGCACGCCGACCGTGATGACCGGGATATTCGCGTCCTTGAGCACGGGCAGGGCGGCTTCGATCGCTTCGGTGCAGAGAAAGCCCGTGGCAACCGCCACCTTGGCGGCGACGAAGCTTTGCGCTGCTTTCGCTCCGCCTTCGGCGGTGCAGTGGTCATCGGCGATCTCGAGTGACACCCCGCTGCGTTGAGCCGCCAGCGCCGCACCTGCCTTGACCTGTTCGCCGAGCATCGCCGAGGGGCCCGACAAAGGTGCGGCCACGCCGATCCGCAACGGCTCGGCATGGGCGGCCAGCGCCAGAAGCGATGCGGCCAGTGCGGTGGTGATTGCAGTTGCGGATCGCATTCGGTCCGAAAAACCTCCACGCGCCGGAATTAAACGCGATGTCACTGCCCTACTGCCTGGCCAGTACAAGCGCAATGTGCTTGTGGCCCACTTGCCCAGGCTCACGCTTGCTTGTGACCTGATCTATACGGCCATATATAGCGCAGATGGTTCATTGCAGGAAAATCCGGTGCTGAAGAAGTTTGAAGTCGGGCCGCAGGCCTATCGCGACGCGATGAGCCATTTTGCTGGCGCCGTACATCTGGTCACCACCGACGGCGTTGCCGGCAGGCGTGGTGCCACCGTGATCGCCGCCTGCTCTGTGTCCGACAGCCCGCCAATGGTGCTTGTCTGCGTCAATCGCGAGAACCCCAAGAACGACGCCTTCATCGAAAACGGCAACTTTGCCCTCAACACGCTTGCTGCCCGCCATGAGCCGCTGGCCGTCGCCTTTTCCGGCGTCACCGGCCTGCCGCCCGAAAAGCGATTCGCGCTTGGCGAGTGGGAGGTCCTGTCGTCAGGCGCACCAGCACTCATCGGGGCGGTCGCGGTATTCGATTGCGAATTGGTCGATACCAAGGAGTTGGCCACCCATCGTGTCATGTTTGGCAAGGTGACAGGCCTGCGCATCGGCGATAACCTTCGCCCGCTGATCTATCACGGACGCAGCTACCACGTGCTGTAGGCCGCCTTTTTTCGGAAACGCCATGACCGACCGTACGCCTCGTCCCATCCCCCAAACGATCGACGAGACGCTCGATCTGTTGACCGGTGCGGATTATGTCGCCGACCGGGCGTTGGCGACGGTGCTGTTCCTTTCATTGCGCATGAATCGGCCGCTCTTCCTCGAAGGCGAGGCAGGCGTCGGCAAGACCGAAATCGCCAAGGTGCTGGCAAGCGCGCTCGGCCGCCGGCTGATCCGCCTGCAATGCTACGAGGGCCTCGACGTCTCGTCCGCCGTCTACGAGTGGAACTATGCGGCGCAGATGATCGAAATCCGCATGGAAGAGGCTGTCGGCAAGGTCGATCGCTCCGATATGGAAAAGAACGTCTTTTCCGAAAAATACCTGATCCGCCGTCCCGTGCTCGACGCGCTGACCGGCAAGGCCGGTGCCRCACCTGTGTTCCTGATCGACGAGCTCGACCGCACCGACGAGGCATTCGAGGCCTTCCTGCTCGAAATCCTCTCCGACTATCAGGTGACGGTGCCCGAACTCGGCACGATCAAGGCGGAGGAGCCGCCGATCGTCATCATCACCACCAACCGCACCCGCGAGATCCACGACGCGCTCAGGCGCCGCTGCCTCTATCATTGGGTCGACTATCCCAATGCCGAGCGCGAGCTGGAGATCGTCCGCCGCAAGGTGCCGCAAGCCAACCAGCGGCTTTCCCACGAGGTCGTCAGTTTCATCCAGAGGCTGCGCGAGATCGAGCTGTTCAAGGTGCCCGGCGTCGCCGAAACCATCGACTGGGCTTCAGCACTTACCGAACTCGACAAGGTCGCGCTCGATCCCGAGACGATTTCGGACACGATTGGCGTGCTGCTCAAATACCAGGACGACATTGCGCGCATCGAACAAGGCGAAGGCCGCCGCATCCTCAACGAGGTGAAGGCGGAACTTTCGGCAGCGGAGTAGCAAATGGACGCGCTCCGATCCGATCCACGATCTGCAGCGCCTGACGGGCGCATTGGCGACAACATCGTCTATTTCGCCCGCGCTTTGCGCAAGGCCGGCATGCGCGTCGGCCCGGCCTCGGTCAAGGATGCCATCGAGGCGGTTCTTGCCGCAGGCATAGGCTCGCGCGACGATTTCTACTGGACGCTGCATGCCGTGCTGGTCAGCCGCCACGAGGATCACGCCACCTTCGACGAGGCGTTTCGGCTGTTTTGGAAATCGCGCGAGCTGATCGAAAAGCTGCTGGCAATGTTTTCGCCAGTCGCACCTGATCACCGCGAGAAGCAGAAGCCGCGTGCTGCCGAAAACCGCGTCAGCCAGGCGATGTTCGAGGGCCATCAGAAGAACCAGCCGCCGCGCGAGATCCCCGATGTCGAGGTCGATGCCCGCTTCACCGTGTCGGGCAACGAGATGCTGCGCGCCAAGGATTTTGCCCAGATGACGGCACGCGAGGTGTCAGAAGCGCGGCGTGAGATTGCGGCGTTGCGGTTGCCGTTCGACACCGTACGCACGCGCCGCTTCAAGCCCGACCCGCATGGCGGCAGGATCGATCCGCGCGCCATGATGCGCGCCGCAGCCCGCACCGGCGGCCAGCTGATCCTGCCAAAATTTCGCTCGACCCGAGAGGTCCATCCGCCTCTGGTCGTGCTCGCCGACATTTCCGGCTCGATGAGCCAGTACACACGCATCTTCCTGCATTTCCTGCACGCGCTGACCGAAAAACGGCGCCGCGTGCATACCTTCGTCTTCGGCACGCGGCTGACCAACCTGACCCGCCAGATGCGCCATCGCGATCCCGATGCGGCGCTGGCCGACTGTTCGTCCGCGGTCAAGGATTGGTCCGGCGGCACGCGTATCGGCGACACGCTGGGTGAGTTCAACCGGCTGTGGTCGCGCCGGGTTTTGGGGCAGGGCGCCGTGGTGCTGCTCATCACCGACGGGCTCGAGCGCGATGATGTCGCTGGCCTGAGCGAAGAGATGGAGCGGCTCAAGAAGTCTTGCCGCAGGCTGATCTGGCTCAACCCGCTTTTGCGTTTCGACGGTTTCGAGGCCCGGGCCCGGGGCGTTCGTGCCATGCTGCCGCATGTCGACGAGTTCCGCCCGGTACACAATCTCAACGCGCTCGGCGATCTCTGCGCATCGCTCGGTGCTCCCGCTTCGCGCAGCAGCGACCCCAGATTGTGGATCATCGACGGACAGCGCCGCGCGGCGTAAGGTCGTGAAGGAGGTTCCATGCCAAGCAAATTTCTCGATGAAGCCCGCGATCCTCTGATCATCGCCGAAGGCTGGATGAAGGACGGCAAGGATGTCGCTATCGCCACCGTGGTCGAGACCTGGGGTTCGGCGCCGCGTCCCATTGGCAGTCATCTGGTGATCGACGCCGAAGGCACGTTCCATGGCTCGGTGTCCGGCGGTTGCGTCGAGGGTGCGGTCATTTCCGAAGCGCTCGACGTGATTGGGAGCGGCAAGCCGAAGATGCTTGAGTTCGGCGTCGCCGACGAAACAGCATGGCAGGTCGGCCTGTCCTGCGGCGGCCGCATCCGGGTCTATGTCGAGCGATTGGGTTGAGGCGATGGATCCGTTTGCACTGAAGACGTTGAATGCCGAGCGCCGTGCGCGACGTGCCGCAATCCTCGTCACCGACATGGGCGACGGCCGCGACCGTGTGGTCAAGGAAGGCGACGTCGTCGCCGGCGATCTCGGTGAAGCACTGGCCAAGGCCTTTCGAACCGGCCTTTCCGGCACGGCCGAGGCCGAAGGTCGGCAGTTCTTCCTCAATGTCCACCTGCCCCAACCACGGCTTGTGGTGATCGGTGCCGTCCATATCAGCCAGGCGCTGGCGCCGATGGCCAAGATTGCCGGTTTTCCGCTCGAGATCATCGATCCCCGCACGGCCTTTGCCAGCGACGATCGTTTTCCTGACGTTACTCTCCATGCCGAATGGCCCGAGGACGTGCTGAAGCACGCCCCGCTCGACCGCTATGCGGCGCTGGCGGCGGTGACGCATGATCCCAAGATCGACGATTTCGCGCTCAAGGCTGCACTCGATGCCGAGTGCTTTTATGTCGGCGCTCTGGGCAGCCGAAAGACCCATGCCAAACGCGTCGAACGGCTTCTTGGCATGGGTACCACGCCTGATCAGATCGAGCGCATCAACGCGCCGATCGGTCTCAACATCGGTGCCGCGAACCCGGCCGAGATTGCGGTTGCGGTGCTCGCACAGGTCATTGCCGCGTTTCGTTCGCGTGGACTTGTCGGCAAGCCGAAAAGCGAGGCGGCGTGAAATTCGGCGCGATACCTATCCGGCAGGCTGAAGGCGCGGTCCTCGCACATTCCACAAGTGCCGGCGACCATCGCTACCGCAAGGCCCATGTGCTCGCTGCCGAAGACATCGCGATCCTCGAAGCTGCTGGCCTGAGCGAAATCGTCGTTGCGGTGCTGGAGCTGGGCGACCTCGGCGAGGACCAGGCTGCCGAAGTAATCGCTCAAAGCATGCGCCACCACCATGTCGAGGTGAAGCCGGCGGCGACGGGGCGCGTCAATTTGCATGCGCTGAATGCGGGTGTTTTCACGGTCGACGCGGCCCTCATCGATGCCATCAACGCCATTGACCCGTCCATCACTGTCGCTACGCTCGCCCAGCATGCCACCGTCGAAAAAGGCCAGATGGTCGCGACGGTGAAGATCATTCCTTTCGCTGTCGCCGGCCATCTCGTACGGCGGGCGACCGAGCTTTGCGCCGCCCGCGAGGTGTTCGCTGTCAATCCGTTCGTGCCCAAGCGCGTCGGCGTCATCCAGACGGTGCTGCCCAGCGTCAAGCCAAGCGTGCTCGACAAGACGGCCCGCCTGACCGAGCAGCGCCTGGCACGCTCGGGTAGCCGGCTGACTGCCGAGCGGCGCACGGCGCATGAAACGGCCGAAGTGGCCGAAGCCGCCAAGGCGCTCGCCCGCGACCATGACATGGTGGTGATTTTCGGCGCCTCGGCGCTGAGCGATTTCGACGATGTCATCCCCGCAGCGATCCGCGCCGCCGGCGGCACCGTTATCCGTACCGGCATGCCGGTCGACCCGGGCAATCTGCTGGTGCTCGGCCACATCGGAGCTACCGCGGTGGTCGGCGCGCCCGGCTGCGCCCGCAGCCCCAAGGAAAACGGTTTTGACTGGGTCCTCGATCGGCTTATGTCAGGGCTTGAGGTGACGGCGGCAGACATTGGCGGCATGGGCGTCGGCGGTCTGTTGATGGAAATCCCGACGCGACCGCAGCCGCGCGACCTGTCCGCCATATCGCCGGTACCGAAGGTCCACGCCGTGCTGCTCGCAGCCGGCCGTTCCAGCCGTATAGGCGGTCCCAACAAGCTGATGGCGCTGTTCCAGGGCAAGCCATTGGTGCGCCGCACGGCCGAACGCGTGCTGGCCTCCAAGGCTGAAAGCACAGTCGTTGTCACGGGCCATCAGGCTCCCCGCATTCGCGAGGCACTTGCCGGTCTCGACATTCCTATCGCTCACAATGCTGACTTCGCCTCCGGCCTCGCCAGTTCGCTCAAGGCCGGCATTGCCGCACTCCCTGAAGATGCAGCCGGCGCGCTGATCGTGCTCGGCGACATGCCCGAGGTG
>NZ_JBFUIP010000143.1:0-14633 GCF_056401815.1 Aminobacter sp. P4_D5
AGTTGCAGTCAGCGCTGGCAGCATCACGTGCCATAATTCCGGTGGCTACCGTTTGCGCGCTTCAAGGAGGGTGGCAGCCAAACAGGGATCGGCTGCGCGACAAGTTGAAAAACTTTGGTTTCGTACTGATCGCTCTACTACTGATGTTCGCGGCCGGTCACCTCACGCTAACCTATAAAGGCGGAGCCAGTCTTTTTGAGGAGCTTTCGCTGCTCAAGGACAAGGATCCGGGACTGCATTATAGCAGGCTGGAGCGGCAATTGCTGATCGCTGAGCATCAGCTGCCGGGGAACGTTTTGGGTGGCGATACGCCAACACCAGACGCGAACAGAGTAGTGTCTCCGGGCTCGACAACTCCAACGGTGTCGCCGGAGGAGACGGGCGGGACTGTCGGCTCTCTTACCGGCAACGCCGATGTCGTCGACGCAGTTCAGCGCAATCTCATCGCTCAGGACGCCTCGTTCCAGTACGTCCATGAGTTGACCTTGCTCGACAAGGAACTGAAGCTGGTCAAAGAGAAAAGCGACGCTTTCCTGGCTGCGGCCGACGGGCAACTAGCCGTCCTGAGTCATCTGGGAAATGCCCTCTGCTCAGCAAGTGCCTTGCTTGGGCTAAGATGTCCGACTTTCGTCAATATCACGGACGGAGGCACGCCCGAGCAGATAAGCAACGACATCACCCAACAATACGAAGAACAGTATTCGGTGCAGAATTTCTGCCAATATCTTGGTGACATCGAGCTTGCCAAATCGACGAACTGGCAGTCGGACACCTCCGCTCCACCCGACCCGCCGCTGTTCGTTACACAAGTGGCATATCTCTTCGACGACGCGCTTGGCATCAATACGCTGGAACTGATGCGGCAGAACTGCCGAATGAACCTCAACTACTATTCGCAGTCGATCCCCAACGTCATCGATATCCAGAACAAGATAGCTGGGCGGCTGGCGACCTACTCTCATCTGGTGCTTCCGGCACTCTACGGGGCTCTCGGCTCGCTGATGTATTACATGCGGCGGATTCTCGATCCGCTTCTGCCAAACCCGTCGCTGCTGCGGATGATTTATCGCGTCGCGTTGGGAGCCTTGGCCGGAATGGTTCTGGCGTGGTTCTGGGACGGCACGTTCAACAACAACGAAGCATTCCAGACTATCGGCTTCGGCCTGTTCACGCTTGCCTTCGTCTTCGGGTTTGCCATCGCCGTGTTCTTCACTCTGCTCGACCGCTTCGTAAATATCTCGACGTCCGCAGTCAGCAGGATCGGCGCGCCAGGGTAAAACGTGGCCTGAGCCGTCCTGCCAACGTAGGTTGCTTGGCTCATCCTAGAGCTGTCCGGGAAGAAAAGGTTTCCGGCCTAGAACAGGCCTTCGATCTGGCCCTGTTCGTTGAGGAAGATCTTTTCCGACGAGGGTGCCCTGGGCAGGCCGGGCATGGTCATGATCTCACCGCAGATGGCGACGATGAAGCCGGCGCCGGCCGAAAGCCTGACCTCGCGCACCGACACGACATGGCCGGTGGGCGCGCCGCGCAAATTGGGATCGGTCGAGAACGAATATTGCGTCTTGGCCATGCACACCGGCAGATGGCCGTAGCCGGCGGCTTCCCAGGCATGCAGCTGGTCGCGTACCGACTTGTCGGCGATCGCCTCCGAGCCGCGATAGATGCGCTTGACGATGGTGTCGATCTTGTCGAACAGCTTCATGTCGTCGGGGTAGAGCGGGGCGAACTGCGAGGCACCTGATTCAGCGAGCTTGACCACCTTGTGGGCGAGCTCCTCGATGCCGGCCGAACCCTTGGCCCAGTGCATGCACACGATCGCCTCTTCGCCCATCGAAGCGACATAGGCCTTCATCGCCTGGATTTCGGCGTCGGTGTCGGAATAGAAGTGGTTGATCGCCACCACCGCCGGCACGCCGAACTGCTTCACATTCTCGATGTGGCGGCCAAGATTGGCGCAGCCCTTCTTCACCGCCTCGACGTTCTCCTTGCCCAAATCTTCCTTCTTGACGCCGCCATTCATCTTCATCGCGCGCACGGTGGCAACGATGACCGCAGCGGCGGGCTTCAAACCGGCCTTGCGGCACTTGATGTCAAAGAACTTTTCGGCACCCAGGTCAGCGCCGAAGCCGGCTTCGGTGACGACATAGTCGGCGAGCTTGAGCGCGGTCGTGGTGGCGACCACCGAGTTGCAGCCATGCGCAATGTTGGCGAACGGGCCGCCATGGACAAAGGCCGGGTTGTTTTCCAGCGTCTGCACCAGATTGGGCTGCACCGCATCCTTGAGCAGCACCGCCATCGCGCCGTCGGCCTTGAGGTCGCGGGCATAAACGGCCGTCTTGTCGCGGCGATAGGCAACGATGATGTCGCCGAGGCGCTTTTCGAGGTCCTTCAAATCGGTYGCCAGGCACAGGATCGCCATGACTTCGGACGCCACCGTGATGTCGAAGCCKGCYTCGCGYGGAAAACCGTTGGCGACRCCGCCAAGCGAGCAGTTGATCTCGCGCAAGGCGCGATCGTTCATGTCCATCACCCGGCGCCAGACGACRCGGCGGGTGTCGATGCCCARCTCGTTGCCCCAGTAGATGTGGTTGTCGATCAGCGCCGACAACAGGTTATGCGCGGTGGTGATGGCGTGGAAGTCGCCGGTGAAGTGGAGGTTCATGTCCTCCATCGGCACGACCTGGGCATAACCGCCGCCGGCCGCACCGCCCTTGACGCCGAARTTGGGTCCAAGCGAGGCTTCGCGGATACACACGATSGCCTTTTTGCCGATGCGGTTCAAACCGTCGCCGAGGCCGACGGTCGTCGTGGTCTTGCCTTCGCCGGCCGGTGTCGGGTTGATCGCGGTGACCARGATCAGCTTGCCGTCTTTTTTCTTGCGCGCCTCGGCGATGAACTCAGCCGAGATCTTCGCCTTGTCGTGGCCGTAAGGCAGCAAATGCTCGGTCGGAATGCCGATCTTGGCRCCGATCTCCTGGATCGGCTTCTTCTTCGCCCCACGTGCTATCTCGATGTCGGTCTTGAATTCGGCCATGACTCTCTTCCCTTGAGTTTGGTTCGATTTCCACGGAGCCCCTTGGGCTCCCAGATTAAAAGCGAGGCGCTGCCTGGCCCGCCGCACGGCAGGCCGAGACGACCGTATTGGCCATCAAAAGCGCAATTGTCATCGGCCCGACGCCGCCCGGAACGGGCGTGATCGCGCCGGAATGTTCGGCAGCACTGGCATAGTCGACGTCGCCGACAAGCTTCGATTTGCCGTTGGCGTCAGCGCTGAGGCGGTTGATGCCGACGTCAATGACGGTAGCGCCCGGCTTGACCCAGTCGCCCTTGATCATCTCCGGACGGCCGACGGCTGCGACCAGGATGTCGGCAGTGCGGCAAAGGGCCGGCAGGTCCTTGGTGCGGCTGTGGGCGATGGTGACTGTGGCATTGGCATTGAGCAGCAGATTTGCCATCGGCTTGCCGACGATGTTGGAACGGCCGACCACGACCGCGTTGAGGCCTGAAAGATCGCGGCCAAGCGCACGCTCGATCAGAAGCATCGAGCCGGCCGGCGTGCAGGGCACGAAGGCTGTGTCGAGTTCGCCGGTGCCGAGCTTGCCGACATTGGTGAAATGGAAGCCGTCGACATCCTTGTCGGCGGATATCGTCTGGATGATCTTGCCGGCGTCGATGTGGTCGGGCAGAGGCAGCTGAACGAGGATGCCGTGGATATTGCGGTCGGCGTTGAGCTTCTCGACGAGAGTGACCAGATCGGCTTCGGATGTGTCGGCCGGCAGTGCGTGTTCGATCGAATGAAAACCGCACTCCTTGGCTTTCTTGCCCTTGGAGGCGACATAGACCTGGCTCGCCGGATCGTGGCCGACGATGACCACCGCGATGCCGGGGACAACACCTGTCGCAGCGATCAGCTGGTCGGCTGCGACCTTGACCTTCGCCACCACATCGGCTGCGGCTACCTTACCGTCAATTACGGTCGTCATGCTATGTCGTTCCTCCCAGGCGAGCGCATCCGGTCCCCCGGCGCAAGCCGATGGTCCTCAGCCCCGGATACACCATCCGGACAGCTTTTGCGCTGAATTTTCCCGTCTGAATCTATAGCAGCCGGAAAGGCCGAAAGTCAACCGTAATGCAAGAATCTTTCATGGAAAGAAATATTGACCCCGGCACATTTTCCTCGGGATGGCTGCTGGTCGGTGGAGTGTGGCCCAAAGGAAAAGGCCGGCTTGCGCCGGCCTTGACCATGGAGACTGTTCCTGACGGTCAGATGACAAAGAACCAGTTGGCGAGAATCACCACCGCTACGCCGGCGATCAGCGTCAGATAGGGCAGGATGCCGGCCTTGCGGATCTTCAGATCCTCCTGGGTGATGCCGAGATCGTCGAGCATGTGCACCGGGAACTTGCCGCCATCCTGGACGTAGTGCCGATAGCAGAATACCGGGATGATCAGCGCTGCGGCGATGAAGCCGGCCCACAGCGCCCAGGGGTTCCACACCTTGGCGCCTGCACCCATGAACATGGCGTTGACATAGGAGAGCAGGGCACCCACTGCGATCAGGATCGTCGGCGCCTTCCACGGCCGGTGGATATGGCCGTTGTCCATGCGGTGGATCCAGCCCGAATTCAGGTTAAGGAAGTTGAAGATGATGTAGCCGCAATTCGACACCGATAGCACGAAGAAGAAGCTGGTGGCGTCGGCAGAGGCGACGGCGAGCAGGAACACGTTGAAGATCAGGTCGGTCCACATGGCGCGCGTCGGTGCGCCATGGCTGTTGACGTGGCTGAGATAGCGCGGCAGCCAGCCGTCGACCGAGCCCTGGTAGAGCGTGCGCGAGGAACCGGCCATCGCCGTCATGATCGACAGCATCAGTGCCAGGATCATCAACATCACCATGATCGAGGTGACGAAGCCAGCGCCGCCGACCATCCGGGCCATGGCTTCGGCAACGCCTGAGCCATCGACGATCGGGGTTGCCAGCATGCCGTTGAGGCCGAGCACGCCCTGGAAGGTGAAGGGCACCAGCGTGTAGAGCGCAAGGCAAAGCAGGCCCGAATAGAAGATCGCCCGCACGGTGTCGCGGCCGGGGTTCTTGAATTCGGAGGTGTAGCAGATCGCTGTTTCAAAGGCGTAGGCCGACCATGCTGCGATGAACATGCCGCCGAATGCCAAGGTCCAGCCGGCGACGTTCCATGCGCCGGGCTCTGGCGAGTAGGCGGCGGCGAGCGGCACCAGCGGCGAATAATTGTCCCAGTTGATCTGGCCGGTGACGATCGGGACGATGCCAACGATCAGCATCGGCACGATCACGATCAGGCCGATATATTTCTGCACATTGGCGGTGCCGAGAATGCCGCGATGCTGGATGGCGAAGGTTATCAGCATCAGGATGACGCCGATGAAGAACACCGAGTTGAGCGAGAAGCTGACCGGGCCGAGCGTGCCGTGATAGAGCGTCCAGCTGCGGATCGCTGGCGTTGCTGCCGTGGTCAGGGTTGCAATCGCGTCGGCGGCGCTCGCACCCGCATTGGCCGCCATGTATTGCAGCACTTCGGGCGAGGTTTCGGTGAAGCCGGGGATCGGTGCCAATGCGTTGAGGATATAGGCCGCCGCGATCGAGCAGCCGAGAGACAGCACCGGTGTCCAGGCGAGCCAGTTGCACCACACCGACAGCGGCGCGATGAACTTGGAATAGCGCAGCCATGCCGTTGCGCCATAAACCGAGGCGCCGCCCGACTTGGACGGGAACAGGCCGGCGATCTCGGCATAGGTGAAGGACTGGATCAGGCCGAGGATGATCGAGGCGGTCCAGATCAGGAAGGCGATGTTGCCGGTGGTGCCGGCGATGCCGCCGATCGAAAACAGAACGAGGGCCGGCACGCCGCTGGCTACCCAGAAGGCGCCGCGCCAATCGATCGTTCGTTGAAGCTGGCCGTCTCCGGCGCCGCTATGTGTGATTGTTGTTGAGCTCATTTGTCGTTCCCCGACCTTTGTCAAAAAGGCCCCGCGCCTCCCAGCGCGGGACCGTGTGTTGTTGTTGGGTTCGCCGTGTCAGAGCACGAAGAACCAGTTGGCTATCAGCACCACGGCAAGACCCGCGATGAGCGTCACATAGGGCAGGATGCCGGCCTTCTTCTTGCGCAGGTCGCTTTCGTGCATGCCAAGGTCATCGAGCATGTGCGCCGGGAACTTGCCTCCGTCCTGGACGTAGTGGCGGTAGCAGAACACCGGGATGATCAGCGACACCGTGAACAGGCCGGCCCAAAGCGCCATCGGGTTCCAGACCTTGGCGCCGGCGCCCATGAAGACGGCGTTGACGAAGGCGAAGATGGTGCCGGCTGCGAGCAGCCAGGTCGGGGCCTTCCAGGGACGGTGGATATGGCCGTTGTCCATGCGGTGGATCCAACCGGCATTGAGGTTGAGGAAGTTGAAGATGATGTAGCCGCAATTCGCCACGGCCAGGATGAAGAAGAAGCTGGTGGCGTCGGTGGAGGCGATGGCCAGCAGGCACAGGTTGAAGATCAGGTCGGTCCACATCGCCCGGGTCGGGGCGCCGTGTTCGTTGACGTGGCTGAGATATTTGGGCAGCCAGCCGTCGACCGAACCCTGGTACAGCGTGCGCGACGAGCCAGCCATGGCGGTCATGATCGCCAGCAGCAGCGCCAGGATCATCAGCATGACAAGCAAGGTCTTCACCAGCCCGCCGCCGCCGACCATCGAGGCCATTGCATCGGCGACGCCCGAACCGTCGACGATCGGGGTTGCCAGCATGCCGCTGATGCCGAGCACGCCCTGGAAGGTGAAGGGCACCAAAATGTAGAGCAGCATGCACAGCAGGCCGGAATAGAAGATGGCCTTGAAGGTGTCGGTCGCCGGGTTCTTGAACTCGCGGGTGTAGCAGACGGCGGTTTCGAAGCCGTAGGTCGACCAGGCGGCGATGAACATGCCGCCGAGCGCCAGCGTCCAGCCGGCAGTATTCCAAGAGCCGGGTTCAGGCGCATAGGCTGCGGCCAGCGGCACGAGTGGCGAGTAGTTGTCCCAGTTGATCTGGCCGGTCAGGATCGGAACGACGCCGACGACCAGCAGCGGCACGATGACCAGCAGGCCGACGACCTTTTGAACGCTGGCGGTGCCGAGGATGCCGCGATGCTGGATGGCAAACGTCATCAACATGAGGATCGCGCCGATCCAGAAGGTGGCGTTAAGCGAGAAGCCGACCGGACCCAGCGTGTGGCTGTAAAGCGTCCAGGTGCGGATGCCGGGCGTTGCGGCAGCGGTGACGGCCGCAACAGCGTCAGCTGCGGTGGTCCCGACATTGGCCGCCAGATACTGCAGCACTTCAGGCGAGGATTCGGTGAAGCCCGGGATCGGCGCCAGCGCGTTGAGGATATAGGCAGCCGCGATGGTGCAGCCGAGCGACAGCACCGGCGTCCAGGCAAACCAGTTGCACCATACCGACAGCGGCGCGATGAACTTGGAATAACGCAGCCAGGCTGTCGCACCATAGACCGACGCGCCGCCCGATTTGTTGGGGAACAGCCCGGCGATCTCGGCATAGGTGAAGGACTGGACGAAACCCATGATGATGGAGAGCGTCCAGATCAGGAAGGCGATGTTTCCGGTCGTGCCGGCGATGCCGCCGATGGAGAAAAGGACAAGTGGCGGCACGCCGCTGGCCACCCAGAAGGCGCCGCGCCAGTCGATTGTCCTTTGAAGTTGGCCGGCGGTTTCCGCCGGACTGACGTCCGTAACAGCGCTCATTGGCAAAGTTTCCCATTGATTGTGAAGGMACGTCGCGTACGCCCGAATTCTCGGTTTCATGGCGCGATTGCAGTTTCCGCTTAGGCTTCTTTTTTTCCTCAAAGTGAAGTTTGTCCGAATCCGATGCGGCGTCAAGCCATTTTGTCGCACTGCCAGGGGAAACAACTGTCAGCGCGGCCCTGTTGGAAGATCGGCCAGTTCCAACGCATCTCTCTGGGCGATCGCAGCCTACCCGAACGGGTGGGAATGGGCCATTTGCGGTTGGTTCGTCGGCTAGCCGGTCGGCATGTCCGCAAAATTGCTTCTATACTGGAATGAAAAAATCATTCATGCTATGAATTGCGTTCAAGAGCCGATCTCGGTCGGTCTCTGGAAAGGATCGACTAGCGCAGGAGACGTCGACGACAGGTTGGGTCCACGAACATAGGCGGGAGGAACATGAACGCCGAATGGAAGGGTCAGCGCCAGGGCATCGGGATTGAGGTGGTGCCGGTGGCAAAAGAGAACAGATTCAGGGTGTTGATTGCCGAGCGTAATCCGCTGGTGGTCGCTGCTTTGGGCGATATGCTCGGGCGAGACAGCCGTTTTGAGCTGGCCGAAAGCGTCCAGACAGGCAAGGCCTTCCTTGAGGCGGCATCCGTGGCGGACCCCTCGTTCGACATCGCCGTTCTGGGCTGGAGACTGTCCGACATGGACTCCGGCGAGGTACTGGCCGAGATGCAGCGGCGCGGACTGCATGCCCGCGTGGTGATCTTTTCCAACGACCACGATCTATCAATTCTCAAGCAATGCGTGCGCCTCGGCGTTCAGGGCTTCTGCTACCAGTTCGACGATCCGGCGATCCTGTTCGACACGCTTGTCGCAGTCGCCCATGGCCGCATCTGCATCCCCTACATGGATGTGTCCAAGATCAACGATACGCCGCTGTCGCGGCTGACGACGCGCGAACGCGAACTGCTTTCGGTGCTGGCCGACGGCTGGACGAACCTGCAGATTGCGGCGCGCACCGGGATTTCCGAAAACACCGTCAAATACCATCTCAAGAATCTTTACGACAAACTCGATGTCCGCAATCGGGCGATGGCGGTGGCGCTTTACGCCAGCGAAAAGAACCGCGGCCCGAGTTTGAGCTCGTAGCAAGGAACGGACCGCCCCGCTCTGGGGCGGCCAACGGCATTCAGCGGTGCGTTGGCCCGCGAGTCCCGTTTGGCGCTCGTCGGGCCGGAACGACAGCAACTTGAAGATGGCCCGCCTTGCGGACCTCGCCCCTCACTGTCTGGCTTTGCTGGGCATCTCCTCACTTCGTGAGGGGCGATGAACAACAACATCGGCAATTTGGCTCTGCAAAGGCACCATTCTTAAGGGGCGAAATCCCCTCCGGCCGATCCGATAACGATTACGGGAGCGTCGCTGTTGTCGATGAAGTGACCATCGAGATAGGGAAGTGCGCTCAGCCTGAATGATAACCCTACACCAAACCACCATTCTCGGGGTTGCAGCAACTCGTAGGTTTTGTAGCCTGTTATTTGCGCCTCAGGTGAGCTTAGAAAGTCGTTATTTGACTTCATCGCGACGCGCTGCCTGGCATCCCACAGGTGCACGTCCTGGATTGTACCCGAGTTTCTGTACCCGGCAATTTGTTCGTATCCAAGAAAGACGCGGATCAGCTTCATCCGTTTGTCGTCGAGGATGACAGGAGTTGGTATTGTGATGTGAAACCATCGCGCGAACCCTGGTCGGATCGTGATTTGGGTGCCCCAACCAAAGTGATTGAACCCGAAGAGACCGCCGTCTTCTGCCGGCGGATTCTCTGCTACCACTGCGTTCCCGTGTACCCAGCTAGCCGTAAACGCGACCATTTCGTTCCTCCTTTTTTGGAAAAAACGTAGCCTTGTTTCGATAGCAGAATTGCGGATGCATGAATACGTTCGTGGCAGACCTGCAGAACTGGTGCCAAGGCGTTGGCTCCGTGACGGCCGTACAAAAACAAATGCCGCCCCTAGCGGGGCGGCATGGCTGATTGCGCTGGGCGGATGATGCCGGCAGGCCGGGCTTTCACTCCGCCGCGACGGGAGTGGCGGTACGCAGGTAGGATTCAAGCGAGTCGTCGAGCGCATCCTTCCACGGCGTGTGATGCGCAGGCGCCATCGTGCCTGTGATGACCGACTTGTAGGAGTGGTTGCGGAACTCCATGATGCCCTTCTTCTTGTGTTCCTTCCACTCGAAGAAGGCTGCGTTGGCGCCGTCCACGTCAAAGCTGGGATAGTCGGTTTCGGCGATCAGTTCCTTGACATATTCGCCCTGGTATTCGATCGCTTCATGGGAGTCCTTGCCGGCATCCTCGCGCGCAACGCGGTCCTGGACGTCGCCGACCAGCGCCTGCTTGTCGGCGGGCAGATTGATGCGGCCGAGGATGACGTCGCGCGTCCACCAGGCCTGCGCGTCAAACATGTTGAAGGTGAACCACTGGTCCTGCATGCCGAGATAAAACATCGCGGGATTGTGAACATAGGCGACGCCTTTGTAGAGATCGGCGGTCGCCAGGCGGTTGGCGGTCCTCAGGCGCAGATCGTCAGGCAGGAACGGGAAGTGATGCTTGTAGCCGGTGCACAGGATGATCGCGTCGATGCGCTTGGTCGAGCCGTCCTTGAAGGTTGCGGTGTTGACCTCGACCTTCTCCAGAAGCGGCCGCTCTTCCCAGTTGTCGGGCCATTTGAAGCCCATCGGCGCGGTGCGGTAGCAGTTGGTGATCGACTTGGCGCCGTACTTCCAGCACTGCGAGCCGATGTCCTCGGCCGAATAGCTGGTGCCGACGAGCAGGATGTCCTTGCCGGCGAACTCGCGGGCGTCGCGGAAGTCATGGGCGTGGAGGATGCGGCCGTTGAAGCGGTCAAAGCCGGGGAATTCGGGCACGTTCGGGGTCGAGAAGTGGCCCGAGGCGACGATGACGTTGTCGAATTCCTCGGAATAGCAATGATCCTTCGGCAGATCCTGCACTGTGACAGTGAACTTTTTGGTCTCTTCGTTCCAGGTCACCATGCGCACGGCCGTCTCGAAGCGAATCCACTTGCGGACGCCGGCCTTGTTCACGCGGCCTTCGATGTAGTCGAAGAGCACTGCGCGCGGCGGATAGGAGGCGATCTGCTTGCCGAAATGCTCCTCGAAGGAATAATCGGCGAACTCCAGACCCTCCTTGGGGCCGTTCGACCAGAGATAGCGGTACATCGAACCGTGGACGGGCTCGCCATACTGGTCGAGGCCAGTGCGCCAGGTGTAGTTCCACAGACCGCCCCAATTGGCCTGCTTTTCAAAGCAGACAATTTCTGGGATTTCAGCGCCCTTCGCCGCGGCCGATTGAAATGCTCTCAACTGCGCCAGACCCGACGGTCCGGCACCAATCACGGCGACACGCTTGGCTGTCATGGTTTCCTCCTTTTGGTATAGACCAAATTTCGTTATTGGTTCCTCTGGTTCAGTTATGTTGCCTGCCATTATACCAATTTGTCAACGACGTGTTTCCTGGGAGGAAGGAAAATTTCGCGTCGTTGGGATGAAGCGCCCTGTTTTTGGTGGTATTCACGGACATGACGAACTCCAGCTTTGCCCATCGACTCGCGGTTTCCAGCGTCCTGCCCCGGCTGTCCGTCGGCATGCCGGACGCCGTTAACATTGGATTCCTGGCACCGCTCAGCGGTCTAGTGGAATCCTGGGGCCTGCCCGGATTGCATGGCTGCCGAATCTGGGAGGATTGGCTGAATAAGACCGGCGGGTTGCTGATCAACGGTCGACGCTATCAAATCAAGATTGTCGAGTTTGATTGTGGCTACGATGCCAGCCGGGCGCTGGAAGGTGCACGCCATCTGATAGAGCGCCATGACGTCAAGCTGCTGATGATGCTGGGAGGGGATACGATGGCGCAGATCAGGGATTATCTGAGCCAGCGCAAGCCCCTGACGTCGACCCTGCTGCCGAGCGACCTGTCGCCTGATACACCATACCTGATCGCGCCGAGTGAACTGCATCCGATCTTCAATGTGACGGGGGTGGAGTGGCTGGCGCAGGCGAGGCCGGAACTGCGCACCGTAGCGATCTGCAGCCAGACCGACGCGCTAGGCCTTCCCTCGCTTGCGACCTATCGCGCGGCCTTCAAGGCGGCCAAATTGAGGATCGCCAGGGAGATCCAGTACGATCCTGATACGACCGATGCGGCTGAAATCGTGCAGCCGATGCTGGATTCGGGTGCCGAAATCCTGTGCTGGTGCACCAGCTATACGCCGATGGTCCATGCGATGACCGAATATGCGCATGCGCAGGGCTTCAAGGGGCAGATCATATCCTGCACGCTGGACTATTACGACCAGCTCGTTGCCCGGACATCCGTCGAATTCATGGAAGGCTTCGTTTTCCAGTTTCCGGATTTCGACGACGAGAAGCTGAACGACAAGACGTTCTTCTTCAACCAGCCGAAGGGCTTCTTCGACGAGTACAACAGCCGCTTCCCCGGCACCTGGACCGCGGTGAGCTGGGAATATGTCGCCATCCTCGACATCTGGCATGCGGCGGTGGAAAAATCGAACAGCGTCAATCCCGCATCCGTACTGGCGGCTATGAAGCAGCTTGGTCACGTCACCCACGCGTTCGGTCCGGCACATTGGTGGGGCGAGAGCATGTTCGGGATCGACAACGCGCTGGTCGGTGACTGGCCGGTGGTGACGCTGAAGAACGGCAAGGCGAAGATCGCCGCTTTCGGCTCAATTCCGCGCTGGCTGAAACGCCATGGCGGTCTGCTCAAGCAGGAGATGTCGGATCTTGGGCAGCTTTGGGATCAGCGTTTGCGGGCGAGCGGCAATGGCACCGCCCTGCAGGCACGGACGCCGGAATCAATCCTGCAGAAGTAGCTTCTGCTCTTCGACCAGATGCAGCTTGATGAACTCGACGGCCCGCTCGACGTCGCGAGAAGCAATCGCGTTGAACAGCGCATTATAACGCTGCTGGTATTCGAGGATCCGCTTCGGCGACAGGTGCCGGCGAAGCTGCGTGGTGCGGAAGCTCACCCGGCAGGCCTCGATCGCCAGATTGTAGCAGGACGCCAGCAGGGGGTTGTGCGTTCCCTCGGCGATCTTGCGGTAGATTTCCTCTTCGCATTTGACGAAAGCGGCTACGTCGGTGTGCACGCTTTCGATCTTCGACATCAGTTGTTCGAGCTCCCAGACTTCGCGCGGGGTCATGTTGATGACCGCGAGGCGAACCATTTCGGGTTCGAGGATGCCGCGTACGACAAGGTGGTCCAGTGGGCTGGTTTCCAGCGCGACCGAGCTTTCCGCCCTTTCAGGCACTTCTTCCGAGCGGTAGGTGACGAAACTGCCGCTGCCGGGCCGCCGCTTGATGACCTTGCGGTCTTCCAGCACATCCAGCGCCTCGCGCACGGTGTTACGGGCGACCCCCATCTCCGACGCCAGCGCCCGTTCCGACGGAAGGCGCGTGTCCAGCGGATATTCCTCCGACCTAATCTTGGCAAAAAGCCGGTCGAGCACGGTCTGCACCGTCGCTCCCACCGAATAGGAGGCGATGATCTGCGATGTGAGTTGGCCGGTTTCAACCTTCATTGCGCGACCTTGCATGTCAGCTCTGCCTCATGGCCACGACACCGGACGAATCCTAGCGCAGTGCAGCCCAAGTTTGAAATATTTATCGAATCTGGTCCACTAACACGGTTGAATGGACCGGGACAATCGCGCGGCGAGCAGGGGACATATGGTTCTTGATATCGCCGAGGGCCACCGCTGGACAATTATCTCGCCTCAATTTCCGGCGATGCGACGAAACGAAGCCTTGCGAGGACGACAAATTTGAGTATTCTCCAGACTGAAATATTTTTACACACAGGCAAATTTTAGACGAGGTGGCGATGACGATTTCAGTCTACCCCGAAATTGTGGCTGGTCCGCCGCGGCCGAGCCTGATCCTGCAGCCCGGGCTGCTTATGCCTGGCACGGAGCGCTATCACGTGCCCGGCTTGGGTGCGGTACTGTTTGAGGTCGAGGCCGGCGACAGGATCACCATCCGCAATGCCGAAGGCGGCCAGGCTTGCGAGCTTGTCGCCTTCGATAAGAGTGGCCGCGCTGATCCAGATATTCTGGGCACGCGTGCAAACAGCGATGCTTCGGGGCTGAAGGCGCTGCTGGTCAATAGCGACGACAGCCTGCAGACCTTCCGCGCCGGGCTCGCGCGACGCAAGCTCGATCTCGGCCGCGCTGAGGCCGTGCGCTTCTTCGATGGCACGACGCCGGCGGGGACGGAAGAAAGCTTCACCGTAGCCCGCGACGGCTCGCTTGTGGTGGCTGCCCCGGGTGTGCTTATGGCCATCGACAGCCATGACACCTCAACGCCTTTGGTGGTGATGGTCAAGCGCGCAACCATCCGCCCGGCCGGCCGCTCGGACCTGCCCGATCCGCTTGCCGATCCGGTGCTTGATMTCCGGGTCAAGTCGAAGACGGCGGAGTCGTTTTTCGTCAAGGCMGGCGACTACATCCAGATCATCGATGTCGATGGCCGCCAGTGCACCGATTTCCAGTGCTTTTCAGCCCGCAAGCTCGACAAGGGCCGCGATCTGGCGCTYGACGTCACMGCMACSCGTTCGCTGATGGGCCATGCCTATCCAATGCCGGGCCTGCACGCCAAATATTACGACCAGGATTTCGAGCCGCTGGTCGAGGTGATCCAGGACACCTGCGGCCGCCACGATGCCTTTGCGCTTGCCTGCTACGCCAAATATTACGACGACATCGGTTATCCCGGCCACATCAACTGCTCGGAGAACTTTAATGGCGCGCTCGCCGACAAGGGCGTCAATGCCCGCGCCGGTTGGATGG
>NZ_JBFUIP010000144.1:0-14508 GCF_056401815.1 Aminobacter sp. P4_D5
TCCCAGGTGCGCGCCGAGGCATCGGCCCCCGTCGCCGAGCCGATTTTCCCGCTGTTCGACGAGGCCGAACGCGAGGCGTTGATCGACACGATCGTTCGCGAGATGGTCGAGGATCCGGACGCGGCGTTCCGCACCGATGCCGTGCTCTATCAGGATTTTCTCGTGCGCTGTCGCATCAAGCGCATGCAGGGCGAGCCGCCGCCGCTATCCACCTTCCGTCGCCGCTATGCGGTGGCACGCTCGGGCATCGATGACGAAACGGCGTCGAGCGACACCTGGCAGCAAGCACTTGGTATGTCCGCCGCACTTCCAGAGGATTTGCAGGCGGTGTTCCTGATCGTCGCGCAGGCGGCGGTCAAGGGCGCGCCTTGCCCTTCGGACGCCGCGATCGCGCATGCTTATGGCAGCCATTCGGCACGCCGGGCGCGGCGCTTGCTCACCTATTTCGAGGAGCAGGGGTTGGTGGTGGTGCGCACCGACTTCCACGGCAAGCGCTCGGTGGCGTTCCCCGAACTTGGTTGCGAAACCGCCCCGGGCGATCCTGAAAGGACCGACGATCTCGTCGAGCGCGAGGCTGCGGAATAGCCTCGATCTGCCTGCAAAGCTTGACAAGCACGCGCGATTTATGGTCCCCAACTTCGCAAGGCGCCGTCAGACGCAGGGAGACAACCTTGGCGAAACCGATCGAGACCTATGAGGAGTTGCGCGCGAAAGTCGGGCAGGAACTCGGCGTTTCCGACTGGGTGGTTGTCGACCAGAGCCGTATCGATGGTTTTGCTGAATCCACCGGCGACCGCCAGTGGATTCACGTCGATCCGGAGCGGGCCCGGCGCCAGAGCCCGTTTCGCACGACAATCGCCCATGGCTTCCTGACGTTGTCGTTGATCGGTGCGTTCATCCAGGACATGGGCGTCATCCCTGTCAACACCCAGGCTGCCTTCAACTACGGGCTGGACAAGGTGYGTTTCGTGACCCCGGTCAAGGTAGGCTCGCGCGTGCGCATGCGCTCGTTCCTGATCTCGATGGAGGAAAGGGGACCAAGGCAGTATCTGCTGAAGGGTGAAAACACCATCGAGATCGAAGGCGAAGACAAGCCTGCGCTCGTCGCCGAGACGCTGATCATGCTCTATGAGCGGCGCAGCAAGGTGACGGCCTGAGCCGTCGCCGATTATTGGCCTGCTACCGCGCCGATGGTGATGTCGATCTCACCCACACCGTCTACTCCGCCGGTTATGCGGTCGCCTGATATCACTGCGCCGACCCCGGCTGGCGTGCCGGTGTAGATCAGGTCTCCGGCCTTCAGTTCCATCGACTGGCTGCAGATCGCGATCACTTCAGGGATCGACCAGATCAGGTCGGCCAGGTCGCCCTGCTGCCTGGTTTCGCCGTTGACGGCAAGCCAGACGCGGCCTTTGGCCGGGTGACCGATTTCTGATGCACGAACCAGCGGTCCGCATGGCGCCGACAGGTCGAAGCCTTTTGCCCAGTCCCACGGTCGGCCCATTTTCTTGGCCACGTCCTGCAGGTCGCGACGGGTAAGGTCGATACCGACGCCATAACCCCAGACATGATCGAGCGCGTTCTCGACCTCGATGTTGGAACCGCCGCGGCCGATGGCAACGACCAGTTCGATCTCGTGGTGGAGGTCCTTGGTCAGCTGCGGATAAGGGATGGTCGTGCCGCTGTCGACGACAGCGTCGGCTGGCTTGCCGAAAAAGAAGGGTGGCTCGCGGTCCGGGTCCTTGCCCATCTCGCGTGCATGCGCCGCGTAGTTGCGGCCGACGCAGAAGATGCGGCGAACGGCGAAGCGGTCGCTGGAGCCTGAAACAGCAACCGACGCGGGCTCGGGCGGGGTGATGACGAAAGTGGCCAAGGCTGCCTCCCATGAAAGTGATGCGCGCTTTTGACATGATCCGTCGGAGCATTCCACTTCCAATCACGCGATGGAAGCTGGTCGGGGCTGGTCCCGCCAAGATGTTCCAAGTCAAAACTGTCCTCAAAAGGCATCATTTCTGCGCTGGCCTGCACGCATTGCGTGTCTGGATCCAAAAAGGCGCTTGCAGCCTGCATTCGCAAGGATAGGATTTGCTCACCTGACGGGGCGGGGCATGCCTGGCCGGTCGCGGCAACAGTGGGAGGTTTCATGTCAGAGGTTACTTTGGTCGTGAATGGCCGAAAGATCAGCGGCGCGGTGGAGGACCGCACGCTTCTAGTTCATTTCCTGCGCGAGAATTTGAACCTGACCGGCACGCATGTCGGTTGTGACACGTCGCAATGCGGCGCTTGCGTCGTCCATGTCGACGGCAAGGCCGTGAAGTCTTGCACAATGCTGGCGGTCCAGGCCTCTGGCTCGACCATTGTCACCATTGAAGGCCTTGCCAATGGCGCCGACCTGCACCCGGTGCAGGCCGCCTTCAAGGAACATCATGGCCTGCAGTGTGGCTTTTGCACGCCGGGCATGATCATGACCGCAACCGACATGATCCGCAGGCATCCCGACGGACTCGACGAAGCCACCGTGCGCGCGGAACTCGAAGGCAACMTCTGCCGCTGCACCGGCTACCACAACATCGTCAAGGCGATCCTCGCCGCTTCAAAGACAATGTCAAAAGCGTCCAAGAGCAAGGCGAAGAAGGCGGCATAAGAATTGGGAGTAGGGTAGTAGGGCAGTAAGGCAGTAGGCAACGACTGCCGCCGACGCGACATCTTACCTACTGCCTCATTGCCTTACTCCCGTACTGCCCTTGGTTCTGGAGGAGAGTTTACATGGGAATCGAAGGCATTGGCGCGCGGGTTGCGCGCAAGGAAGACAAGAGATTCATCACCGGCGCGGGGCGCTATGTCGACGACATGGTCGTGCCCGGCATGAAGCACGCGGCATTCGTGCGCAGCCCGCATGCTCATGCCGACATCAAGAAGATCGACGTCAAGAAGGCGGAAGCCATGCCGGGCGTCATCGGTGTGCTCACCGGCAGGCAGCTCAAGGCCGACGGCATCGGCAATCTGATCTGCGGCTGGATGATCCATTCCAAGGACGGCTCGCCGATGAAGATGGGTGCCTGGTCGCCCTTGGCCGTCGACCGTGTGCGTTATGTCGGTGACGCCGTAGTCATCGTTGTGGCCGACACCAAGGGCCAGGCGCGCGATGCGGCCGAAGCTGTCGAGATCACCTACAAGGAGCGCAAGTCGGTGGCGGATGCGGTCGACGCGCTCGCCAAGGGCGCACCTCAACTGCACCCCGAGGCTGAGGGCAATCTGATCTTTGACTGGGGCATCGGCGACGAAGCGAAAACGGACGCCGCGCTCAAGACGGCGGCCCATATCACCCGCGTCAACATCGTCAACAACCGACTGGTGCCGAATGCGATGGAGCCTCGCGCCGCTCTTGGTCACTACGACAAGGCCGAGGACCACTACACCTGCTGGACCACCTCGCAGAACCCGCATGTGGCGCGGCTGGTGATGAGTGCATTCTACAACGTCGCGCCGGAGAACAAGCTGCGCGTCATCGCGCCTGATGTCGGCGGCGGCTTCGGCTCCAAGATCTACATCTATCCCGAAGAGATCGTCTGCCTGTGGGCTTCCAAGAAGACCGGCGTGCCGGTCAAGTGGGTGGCCGACCGCACGGAGAGCTTCCTCACCGACGCGCACGGCCGCGACCATCACACCACAGTCGAGATGGGCTTCGACAAGAACAACAAGATCGTCGGGCTGAAGGTCGACACCATCGCCAATCTCGGCGCCTACATGTCGCTGTTTTCTTCGGCGACACCGACCTATCTCTACGCCACGCTTTTGTCGGGCCAGTACGACATCCCGACGATCTACGGCAATGTGCGCACCGTCTACACCAACACCGCACCTGTCGACGCCTATCGCGGGGCGGGACGGCCCGAGGCAACCTATGTCGTGGAGCGCACGATGGAGATCGCCGCGCGGGAATTGGGCGTGTCGCCGGCCGAACTCAGGCGCACGAACTTCGTCACCGCCTTCCCGCACCAGACGCCCGTGATCATGTGCTACGACGCTGGCGATTATGGCGCTTCCCTCGACGCCGCGATGAAGCAGGCCGACTATGCCGGCTTTGCCAAGCGCAAGGCAGCTGCGGCCAAGAAGGGAAAGCTGCGCGGTATCGGCATGAGCTGCTACATCGAGGCCTGCGGTATCGCGCCGTCGGCTGCGGTCGGTTCGCTTGGCGCCGGTGTCGGTCTGTGGGAATCGGCCGAGGTGCGGGTCAATGCCGTCGGCACCATCGAGGTGCTGACCGGTTCGCATAGCCATGGCCAGGGCCACGAGACSACCTTCGCCCAGCTGGTCAACTCGCGCTTCGGTGTGCCGCTCGACAGCGTTTCGATCGTGCATGGCGACACCGACAAGGTGCAGATGGGCATGGGCACCTATGGCTCGCGCTCGGGAGCCGTCGGCATGTCGGCCATCGTCAAGGCACTCGACAAGGTCGAAGCCAAGGCCAAGAAGATCGCCGCTCATCTACTTGAGGCTGACGAGGGCGACATTGTCATCGAAAATGGTCAGCTCAAGGTCGCCGGTACCGACAAGAACGTGCCGTGGTTCCAGATGGCGCTTGCGGCCTACACCGCCCACAACCTGCCGCAAGGCATGGAGCCGGGGCTGAAGGAGACGGCGTTTTATGATCCGTCGAACTTCACCTTCCCGGCGGGCTGCTACATCTGCGAAGTCGAGATCGATCCGGAGACCGGCAAGACCGATATCGTGCAGTTCGTTGCTGCCGACGATTTCGGCAACATCATCAACCCGATGATCGTSGAGGGACAGGTGCATGGCGGCATCGCGCAGGGCGTCGGCCAGGCGCTGCTCGAAGGGGCTGTCTATGACACGAACGGCCAGCTTCTGACCGCGAGCTACATGGACTACACCATGCCGCGCGCCGACGACCTGCCATCGTTCCAGGTCTCGACCTCGAACACGCCGTGCCCGGGCAACCCACTCGGCATCAAGGGCTGCGGCGAGGCCGGCGCCATCGGCTCGCCGCCGGCGGTCATCAACGCCATCACTGATGCGCTCGGCCACGAAAACCTGACCATGCCGGCAACGCCCCAGAAAGTCTGGGCGGCGTTGGGCAGCGGCTCGAAGCACTGAGGAGGACGCAAAATGTATTCCGTCAATTATCATCGTGCCACCTCGGTCGCGGACGCCGTCAAGAAGATCAAGACTGGCGATGCCAAGTTCCTTGCCGGCGGCATGACGCTGATCCCGGCGATGAAGACGCGACTCGCCGCACCGTCGGATCTGGTCGACCTCAGTCACATCGCCGAACTCAAGGGCATCAAGGTGTCGGGCAAGACCGTCACCATTGGTGCCACGACGACGCATTTCGACGTTGCCAATGACGAGAAGCTGAAGAAGGTGTGTCCGGCGCTGGCCTATCTCGCCAGCCTCATCGGCGATGCGGCCGTGCGTCATCGCGGCACAATTGGGGGCTCGATCGTCAACAACGACCCGGCTGCCGATTATCCCTCCGCATTGCTGGCGCTTGGGGCGACTATCGTCACCAACAAGCGCGAGCTTGCGGCCGACAAGTTCTTCAAGGGGCTATTTGAAACGTCGCTCAAGGACGACGAGATCGTCACTGCGGTCACCTTCACAGCACCTGCCAAGGCGGGTTACGCCAAGTTCCCCAACCCAGCATCACGCTACGCCATGACCGGCGTCTTCGTGACCAAGGGCAAGGACGGCGTGCGCGCGGCGGTGACCGGGGCCGGAGATGACGGCGTGTTCCGCTCGAAGGAGGTCGAGGCAGCGCTCACCAAGAAGTTCGAGGCATCAGCTCTCGAAGGTGTCACCGTGCCTTCCAAGAACCTGATGGGCGACATCCATGCCTCGCCGGAATACCGCGCCAATCTCGTGGTCGTGATGGGCAAGCGTGCCGTCGCGGCCGCCAACGCATAAGCGAACAGCTTGAACAGGCGGAGGGGCCCACGGGCCCCTTTTCCTTTTGGAGTCGTTTAGCCGATGGTTGGCCTTGGCAACTCCGCCCAAGGCGGCTTACATGCCGCGCGCAGGCTTGGAGCAGCAATGAAAATGTGGAGCAGACCTGAATGGCGCGTCCGATAACTTCGATCGCCGATCTACGTGCAATCGCCAAGCGGCGGGTGCCACGCATGTTCTACGACTATTGCGATTCCGGTGCCTGGACCGAGAGCACCTACCGCGAAAACGAAAGCGATTTCGTGCCGATCAAGTTTCGCCAGCGCGTCGCTGTCGATCTGCGCAACCGCACGCTTGAAACAACGATGATCGGCGAGAAGGTATCGATGCCGGTGGCAATCGCGCCGACGGGCCTGACCGGCATGCAGCATGCCGACGGCGAGATACATGCCGCGCGCGCCGCCGAAAAGGCAGGCATTCCATTCACGCTGTCGACCATGAGCATCTGTTCGATCGAAGATGTCGCCGAAAACACCTCCCAGCCGTTCTGGTTCCAGCTCTATGTGATGAAGGACCGCGACTTTGTCTCGCGGCTGATCCAGCGTGCCAAGGCGGCGAAATGTTCGGCGCTGGTGCTGACGCTCGACCTGCAGATCCTCGGTCAACGCCACAAGGACATCATCAACGGCCTGTCGACGCCGCCGCGCATGACGATCCCCAACATCATCAACCTGGCGACTAAGCCGCGCTGGTGCCTCAACATGCTGCGCACCAACCGGAGAACATTCCGCAACATCGCAGGTCACGCCAAGGGCGTCACCGATTTGCGTTCGCTGTCGTCGTGGACGGCCGAGCAATTCGACCCGGCGTTGAGCTGGGATGACGTCAAATGGATCAAGGACCAGTGGGGCGGCAAGCTCATCCTCAAGGGCATCCTCGATCCTGAGGACGCCGAGAAGGCCGCCGCGAGCGGCGCCGACGCGCTGATCGTCTCCAACCATGGCGGCCGCCAGCTCGATGGAGCTGTCTCTTCGATCTCGGCGCTGCCGGCCATAGTCGATGCTGTCGGCGATCGCATCGAAGTGCTGATGGATGGCGGTATCCGTTCGGGCCAGGATGTGCTCAAGGCCGTGGCCCTTGGCGCCAAGGGCGTGTTCATCGGCCGCTCGTTCCTCTACGGCCTCGGAGCCGGAGGGGAGGCGGGTGTAACCGCCTGTCTCGACATCATCCGCAAGGAGCTCGACATCACCATGGCCTTCTGCGGCCTGCGTGACATCAAGGATGTCGACAGCCGCATCATTGCGCGGCGCTGAGAGCGCGTCGGTAGACCGACCGTGACAATACAGGCTTGTCGCAGGCAATTGCGCCTATGATCAAGTTATTGACGCGGTAGCCGTGGGCGAGGCCGGCGATGTTGCATGACCGCTGGCTGACCTCGGTGCACCGCACACTATCGATTGACACAGGGTTGCTTTTTTCGAGCAGCCGCGCAGATGCGGCAGCCCCTTCCCAAACCTCTCACCACCCTGTTTAGTCCTGATATGGCCTTCACGCTTCGTCAGCTTCAGTTCTTCGTTGCCGTTGCCGAGCAGGGCACCATCTCGCGGGCGGCGCAGAACCTGTCGATCTCGCAATCCTCGGTCACCGAGGCGATCAAGGAGCTGGAAGGCGATCTCGGCGTCGAGCTGTTCGAGCGCCACCCGCGCGGCCTCAACATCACCCACAAGGGTCACCAGTTCCTGCGCCACGCCACCAAGATCCTGGCCGACGTGTCGGATGCGCGGCGTACCTTCTTCGGCGGCAAGGCGACCGCCACGGGCCAGCTCAAGCTCGGCGTCACCTCACTGGTCGCCGGCTACGTTCTGTCCGATCTCCTGGCGCGCTACCGCCGCGCCCACCCGGCGGTCGAGATCTCGGCCATCGAAGACAATGGCGACTATCTTGAGCACCTGCTTGTCGGCGGCAAGCTCGACCTTGCGGTGATGGTCACTTCCAATCTGCGCGACCGCATGGCGTTGCAATCGGAAATCCTTGAGGTCTCGGCCTACCGCCTGTGGCTGCCCCTCGGCCACCCGCTGGCCTCCGCCGAAATCATCAGCGTCGGCGACATCGCGTCAGAGCCGCTGATCATGCTGTCGGTCGACGAGATCGAGGAAAACACCGGCAAGCTGCTGTCGGCGATCGGCGCCAAACCGCATGTCGCCTTCCGTACACGCTCAGTGGAGGCCGTGCGTTCGCTTGTCGCCACCGGGGCAGGGGTCGCGCTTTTGCCCGACCTCGTTTACCGGCCGTGGTCATTGGAAGGCGACCGCATCGAGTCCCGCGACGTCTCGGGTTCGCTGCCCGTGGTACAGGTCGGCATGGTCTGGCGACGTGGCTCGTCGCTGCCGGCGGCGGCGCGGGATTTCATTGGCATCGCCCAGGCGCAGCGCACAGTTCGTCAAAAACTCTAACCGCGCTGCCGGTATCGGAAAAACCGATATCACCCTTCTTCCAAATGAATTTGCGAAACCTGCGCTTTCACAGCACCTTTCGTTTCAGGGCAACACCGCCGATCGAGAGCGGCCCCTGCAAATGGGAGAATCGAGATGAAGGCATTTTTGAAATCCTGCACGGCCATCGCCTTGGCGTGCAGCTTTTCCGGCCAGGCTTTTGCGCAGGTCAAGGAAATCGGCAAGGGCGAGGGCCAAGTCAACATCATCGCCTGGCCGGGCTATATCGAGCGGGGCGAGACCGACAAGAATTACGACTGGGTGACGGATTTCGAAAAGGCGTCGGGCTGCAAGGTCAACGTCAAGACCGCGGCCACCTCGGACGAAATGGTGGCGCTGATGAATGAGGGCGGCTTCGATCTCGTCACCGCATCGGGTGACGCCTCGCTTCGCCTGGTTGCCGGCAAGCGCGTCCAGCCGATCAACACCGACCTGATCAAGAGCTGGTCGGCAGTCGACGAGCGCCTCAAGGATGCGCCCTGGTTCACTGTCGACGGCAAGCATTACGGCGTGCCCTATCAGTGGGGCCCGAATGTGCTGATGTACAACACCAACGTGTTCAAGGAAGCGCCCAAGAGCTGGAACATCGTCTTCGAGCCGATGGATCTGCCCGATGGAAAGCCCAACAAGGGTCGTGTCCAGGCCTATGACGGCGCGATCCATATCGCAGACGCCGCCAACTACCTGATGGCGCACAAGCCCGATCTCGGCATCAAGGATCCCTACGAACTCAACGAGGGCCAGTACAAGGAAGCACTCGATCTGCTGCGCACCCAGCGCACGCTCGTCGGCCGCTACTGGCATGACGCCATGATCCAGGTCGACGACTTCAAGAATGAGGGCGTGGTCGCTTCAGGTTCGTGGCCGTTCCAGGTTAATTTGCTCGCTTCGGAAAAGCAGCCGGTCGCCTCGACAATCCCGGAAGAGGGCGCCACCGGCTGGGCCGACACGACAATGATGCATGTCGACGCCGCCAATCCGAATTGCGCCTACATGTGGATGGAGCATTCGCTGAACCCCAAGCTGCAGGGCGATCTTGCCTCCTGGTTCGGTTCGAACCCGGCCGTGCCGGCCGCTTGCAAGGGCAATGCGTTGCTCGGCGACGAAGGCTGCAAGACCAACGGCTTCGAAGAATTCGCCAAGATCAAGTTCTGGAAGACGCCGGTGTCGAAATGCGCCACCCAGAACGACCAGTGCGTGCCCTACTACCGCTGGGTGTCGGACTATATCGGCGTGATTGGCGGACGGTAGGCCTAACGTTTAGCGTTGCGATGCCCMTCACCCTTACCCTCTCCCCGTAAAACGGGGAGGGGGGCGTCCACGTCACCGCTTCGTCCTTGTCCCGTCATTCACGGGGAGAAGGTGCCGGCAGGCGGATGAGGGACGGCGCCGAGGTTCGCAGATGGCGAGCCAACCATCAGGACAGCCTTCAATGACCCCAGCAGTCGCCTTTCAAAAGACCTCCCGCCATTTCGGCGCGGTGCGCGCCGTCGATGCGGTCGACCTCGAGATACAGCCGGGTGAGTTCTTCGCCATGCTGGGGCCGTCGGGTTCGGGCAAGACGACTTGCCTGCGCCTCATCGCCGGCTTCGAGCAGCCGACCTCGGGCAGTATCTCGATCTTTGGCGAGCGTGCCGAGGGCGTGCCGCCCTATCGTCGCAACGTCAACACGGTGTTCCAGGACTACGCGCTGTTTCCGCATCTCAACGTTCTCGACAATGTCGCCTATGGGCTGATGGTCAAGGGCGTGAGCAAGGACGAACGCCACCGCGCCGCCGAAGATACGCTCAGGCTGGTGCAGTTGCCGGGCTACGGTTCGCGTCGGCCGGGGCAGCTCTCGGGTGGCCAGCGCCAGCGCGTGGCGCTCGCCCGCGCCCTGGTCAACAAGCCAAAAGTGCTTTTGCTCGACGAACCGCTCGGCGCGCTCGATCTCAAGCTGCGCGAGAGCATGCAGGAAGAACTCAAGGCGCTGCAAAAGGCGCTCGGCATCACCTTTGTCTTCGTCACCCACGACCAGGGCGAGGCGCTGTCGATGGCCGACCGGGTCGCGGTGTTCAATGATGGCCGCATCATGCAGGTAGGCGCGCCGGAGGAGATATACCAGCGTCCGGCATCGCGCTTCGTCGCCGATTTCGTCGGTTCGTCCAATGTGCTGCCGCCAGACTTCGTCCAGCGTTATGCCGGCCAGCGCCGCTGGGGCAGCCTGCGTCCGGAATCGATCCGCGTCGGGCGGGGTGCTACCGGGGACGGCGTCGCAGCGCGTGTCGTGTCCAGGCATTATCTCGGAGCCGCTACCAAGCTGGCGCTCGATGCCGGCGGTCTGAGACTGCATGCCACCGTGCCCGCAGGCACGTCGCTGCCCGACGATGGAGAGCATGTCGTGCTCACCTTCAATCGCGACCAGCTCCATCTGATGGAGGACCAGGCGTGAGTGTCGACGCCATCACCAGCGCGAGCGCAGCCGCAGCGATCCTGCCCAAGCGCGGCGGTCTCGCCGGTTCGTTGTCAGACCTGTTGTGGCGCCGGCCGGGGCTGCTGCTGTTTTTGATGCTCGCGCCGCCGCTGCTCTGGCTCGGCGTCATCTATATCGGCTCGCTGCTAGCGCTGCTGGCGCAAAGCTTCTTTTCGATCGACGAGTATTCCGGCCTCATCGACCGCCACTTCACGCTCAAGACCTATGGCGACCTGTTCCAGGCGGCGAATGTCGACATCATCGTCCGCACGGTGACGATGGCTGCGATGGTGACGCTCGCTTCGGCTGTCGTTGCGTTCCCGATCGCCTATTACGCGGCGCGATACGCTCGCGGCAAATGGAAGGCGCTGTTTTATCTCGGTGTCATGCTGCCTCTTTGGTCGAGCTATCTGGTCAAGATCTACGCCTGGAAGCTGATCCTTGCCAAGGAAGGCATCCTCACCTGGCTTTTCGGCAAGCTGCATCTGTCGTGGCTGCTCGACAGCTGGCTGTCGCTGCCGATCGTCGGTGGCAATTCGCTATCGGTGTCGTTCACCGGCACTTTCATTGTCTTCGTCTATGTCTGGCTGCCGTTCATGATCCTGCCGATCCAGGCAGCGCTCGAACGCGTGCCGGCCAACCTCGTCGAAGCCTCGTCCGATCTGGGGGCGTCGCCCGGCCAGACGTTCCGCAACGTACTGTTTCCGCTGGCGCTGCCGGGCATCGTCGCAGGTTCGATCTTCACATTCTCGCTGACGCTGGGCGACTACATCATCCCGCAGATCATTGGCACCTCCAGGCTGTTCATCGGCCAGGCCGTCTATGCCCAGCAGGGTACCGCCGGCAACATCCCGCTCGCCGCCGCCTTCACCGTCGTGCCGATCGTCATCATGGGCTTCTATCTCTGGGGCGCCAAACGCATGGGGGCCTTCGATGCGCTCTGACCGTTCGCAATCGGCACCGCTTGGCATCAAGATCGCCGCCGCGGCGGGCCTCGCTTTCCTGCATCTGCCGATCCTGCTGATCTTCGTCTACGCCTTCACCACCGAGGAGAAGAGTTACCAATGGCCGCCACCGGGACTGACCACGCAGTGGTTCGCGGTCACCTGGGGACGTCCTGACGTCTGGCAGGCTTTGGGACTTTCGGTCCAGGTCGCAGCGATTTCGACAGCGATTGCGCTGGTGCTCGGCACACTTTGCGCCGCTGCCGTCAGCCAGACGCGTTTCTTCGGCCGCGAGGCGATTTCGCTGCTGGTCATCCTGCCAATTGCATTGCCCGGCATCATCACCGGTATCRCCTTGCGCTCGGCCTTCAGCCTGGCCGAGATCCCGTTCTCGTTCTGGACGATCGTTCTCGGCCACGCCACTTTCTGCGTCGTTGTCGTCTACAACAACGCGGTCGCCCGGTTCCGCCGCACCTCGGGCTCGCTGATCGAGGCGTCGATGGACCTCGGCGCCGACGGTTTCCAGACGTTCAGGCATGTGATCCTTCCCAACATCGGTACAGCGCTGCTCGCCGGCGGCATGCTCGCCTTTGCGTTGTCGTTCGACGAAGTCATCGTCACCACCTTCACCGCCGGCCAGCAGCAGACGCTGCCGATCTGGATGCTCGAGGAGCTGGTGCGGCCGCGCCAGCGCCCGGTCACCAATGTCGTTGCCATGGTCGTGGTTCTCGCGACGCTGTTGCCCATCCTCATTGCCTATTACCTGACCCGCGAAGGCGACCAGATCGCCGGCGCCGGCAAATAAGATCGAAAGGGAGAAGTCATGGACACCCAGATGCTGATCGGCTCGAAGTTCGAAAAAGGGACCGAGACGGAAGAAGCGATCCTCAACCCGCGCACCGGCGAGACGATCCTCAGCCTGCCCGAGGCCTCGCAAGCACAGATCGAGGCTGCGGTCGCCGCTGCCGAAAAAGCTTTTGCAGGCTGGTCGAAGACCACGCCGGCGCAGCGCTCGGGCTATCTGCTCAAGATCGCCGACCGGATCGAGGCGGAGGCGGAAGGTTTCGCCAGGCTCGAAGCGCTCAATTGCGGCAAGCCGATCAATGCCGTGCTCAATGACGAGATACCTGCCATCGTCGACTGCTACCGCTTCTTTGCCGGTGCTGTACGCTCGATGCCTGGGCTGGTGGCGGGCGAATATCTGCCCGGACACACTTCGATGATCCGCCGTGATCCGATCGGTATCGTCGCTTCCATCGCGCCGTGGAATTACCCGCTGATGATGATGGCGTGGAAACTCGCGCCGGCCATTGCCGGCGGCAACACCGTGGTCTTCAAGCCGTCGGAGCAGACGCCGCTGACGGCACTCAAGCTGGCCAAAATCCTCGCCGAGGTGTTGCCCGAAGGCGTGGTCAATGTCGTGCTCGGACGTGGTGAGAGCGTCGGCAACACGCTGATCAACCATGCCAAGGTCAACATGATCTCGATCACCGGCGATGTCGCCACCGGCAAGAAGGTGCTGCAGGCGGCGGCCAAGTCGGTCAAGCGCACCCATCTCGAACTCGGCGGCAAGGCGCCGGTCATCGTTTTCGACGACGCCGATATCGACGCGGTGGTCAGCGGCCTGCGCGCCTTCGGCTACTACAATGCCGGCCAGGACTGCACTGCCGCCTGCCGCATCTATGCAGGCAAGCGCGTCTACGACAAGCTCGTCGCCGACCTGTCGTCGGCTGTCTCGACAATTCGTTTCGGCCATGCCGACGACACCGAAAACGAGATCGGGCCGTTGATCTCCAGGCGCCAGCGCGACCGCGTCGCCTCGTTCGTCGAGCGCGCCTCTGAACTCAAGCACATCGAAATCACCACCGGCGGCAAGCCCGGCGAGGGCGGTGGCTTCTATTACCAGCCGACCGTCGTTGCCGGCGCGCTACAGGAAGACGAGATCGTGCGCCGCGAGGTGTTCGGGCCGGTGGTGTCAGTGACGCGGTTTTCGGATGCCGACGAGGCGGTCAACTGGGCCAATGACAGCGATTACGGACTGGCGTCATCGGTGTGGACCAAGGACATCTCGCGCGGCATGTCGACGGCTGCTCGGCTGCAATATGGCTGCACCTGGATCAACACGCACTTCATGCTGACCAACGAGATGCCGCATGGCGGTCTCAAGCAGTCCGGCTACGGCAAGGATATGTCGGTCTACGCGCTGGAGGACTACACCGCCGTGCGCCACGTGATGATCGCGCATGGGTAGCGCTCTTCTCCCCGTTTACGGGGAGAAGATGCCGGCAGGCAGATGAGGGGCAGCGCTGCCTTGTTATACGTTGGAGTCGCCCCTCATCCAGCTCTTCGGGCCATTTTCTCCCCGCAAACGGGGAGAAGGAAACAAGGGAGGAAGAAACATGCATCGCCGCCAATTTCTCGCATCCGCAGCCATTGCCGCTGCGTTTATCGCTGCCGTGCCGGCCATCACGCCGGTTTGGGCACAAGACAAGCCGCAAGCAACCGTAGAGGCCTATCTGGCTGCCTGGAMCGCCCATGACTCGGCCAAGGCGGCCGGGTACTTCGCCGACAATGTCGTTTACTACGACGCTTCAGTCGGCAAGCCGGTCGAAGGCAAGGACGCAGCCAAGAGCGGCGTCATCGACAATTTCTTGAACGCCGTTCCAGATGCTGTCTGGAAGATGAAGGGTGCACCCGTGGTTCAGGATGATCG
>NZ_JBFUIP010000145.1:0-14380 GCF_056401815.1 Aminobacter sp. P4_D5
TCGCTGATCCGCATGTCGACTGTAGTGTCCTGCTCTACTGCGATGGAGTCGCGCAGGAACACATCGACGTAGAGCACGCCCTTGTCGTCGTAGAAATCAATGTCGATCTGTGTGTCCTGGTCAATCCGCATGTCCTGATCCACCAAAATCGCGAAGCGCCCTTCACCATCGATGGTGAAGGAGATGTCCACGTCCTGGTCCATCATGAGGTCCTGATCGATGTGCAGTCGCGCCACGACCTCGCCGACATAGCCCTCGACGATGATGCTCGCGTCCTGGTCGACTTCCGCGACCTGTGTCACCCGAATGCTGTGACCACCATCGTCCGAGACGCGGTTTTCCTCTCCCGGCTCGCGGCTTGCAGCCTCGCCTCCATCGTTGCCCGGTTCGGGCTTCTCGCCCTGTGCCACCTCGTGATGAGCGTCAACGCGCCCAGCTTCCGAAGGGGAGGAGCCGGCAAGCTTCGTCGGATACAGGTCGCGAGGCAAGGATATGGCTATGACGTGAAATCCCTCGGCTTCTCTGCCGGACGTCTCCAGGCCATGGGATGCGACGACCGGCGATGCCGGTCCCTTGATCGGCAGTGGGGTGTGCTCGCCATCACCTTTGTGCTCAGCCGCAGGTGAATCTGCAGGCCGATACACGTTTGACGGAGAGGGCGAAGGTGGGAACCCTTCTGCATGGGCAGGGCCGCCACCCTCCTCCGACACGGCGCCAATGATTTCGCGCGGACCAGCGTCGAAGAGTGGCAACAGATCGCGCGTGCCCTTGTCGAAAGGGACCATCTGGTCTCAGTCCTCTCTGAAAGCCCGGTTGAAGCTGTCGAAAACGGGGCGGAGCGCATAGTGGGCGACGGTGAAAGAGCCGGTGTTTATCAAAATCTCGACCGGCATCCCCGCCATGATTTCCACTTCGGGCAGCGCACGAAGCGACGCCTCGGTGATGCGGATGCGCGCGGTGTAAAATGCCCGCTTCGTTTCGGTGTCGATAAGGCGGTCGGCTGAGACATAGGTGAGAACCCCTTCCACGGGGGGAACTCGGCGATGCTTGTACGACAACAGGCGGACACGCGCCGTGAGGCCGGGATGAACCAGGTCGATATCCTCCGGTTTGACCTGGGCCATAACGATCAGGCGGTCTTGGCTAGGCACGAGGTCAAGGAGCGGCTCGCCCGCTGCCACGACGCCTCCAGTCGTGTGGATGCGCAGGTCCGTGACCGTGCCGGCCTCGGGCGCGCGCACAATTGTTCGGGTGAGAATGTCACTCGCGGCTTGAAAGCGCTCGGCGAGTTGAAGGATCTGGGACTGGGTTTCGCGCAGGTCCTCTGCGACCTCTGACTGATAATCGCTTTCAAGCTTGAGGATCATCGCCCGCGACTCGCCAATGGCTTGTCCTGCGCGTGACATTTGGGACATTGTGTCACCGATCCGGCCGTCGATCTCGGCTTGCTCGCGCTCAATCTGCAACAGGCGCGCGCGCGTCTGCAGCCGCTTGGCCACCAGGGGGGCGACTGCCGCGATTTCGCCCTTGATGATGGCCGCCCGCGTCGCGGCCGCTTTTGCCTGAAAACGCAACCCTGCGATTTCCTGCTCCGTCTGTGCCTTGCGCTGCTCGATGATCTCGATCCGTGACGTCTGGAGCTTGCGACGAGTGTCGAAGATCCTGTTTTGCGCGACGATTATCCCCGCCACAGCTGGATTATGCTGTGCGACCGACAGCATGTCTTTTGGGAATGAGATGGTTTCGCGATTGTCGCGCTCGGCCACCAGGCGCGCCTCCAGGGCTTGTGTGTCCCAGAGCTGCCCCTGCAGCATCTGGACAGTAGCGCGCGCCTTGGTGTCATCAAGGCCGATGAGGGATTGGCCGGCAGCCACCACATCTCCGTCCTGCACCAAGATGCGCCCGATGATGCCTCCCTCCAGATGCTGGATAGTCTTGCGGCTCGATTCAGCCTCAATGGCGCCCCCGGCAATGGCGGCACTTTCGAGCGGCGCATATATCGACCAGACGCCGAAGCCAATGACAAACACCCCAACAATCGCGAAAGCGCTCGTGGCGAGGTAGCGCAGCCGATAGAACGGCGTCGCAGGCAGCAATGGTGCTGCTGCAAGGTCATGCATGCTGGCCCGGTTCGAGGCGTCTATGAGGCGTTCTTCTCGGCGCCTTGCGAGCGGACGTGCAAGCCTGTGGAACAGTGCTGTCGTCATGCTGGCCAGGGACGAGGCAGACTCTGCAGCGAGGACAGTGAGCCCATCCCATGACCACGAAAGCCACGATTCGAGGGAACTACGGGTCAAGCGCAGCGACTTGCCGAAACCTGCGCCGCAATTGGTCGCAAAGTCGCCCATAGCGGCAACAGCAGCTGGGATGAGGGGATAATGTCGCTCGAATGACCTCCGTGTCGCCGACTTTACGGCTACAAGGCCCGCCGTGGCCCGGCTTTGTCCGGCTGCGCACCATTCCTTTGATGTGACGACGAAGCGTGCCGATACGTTACCCCATGCGGCGGCGGCTGCCCGGCCGCCACGTCGACCGGTTGCCAGCGTAAAGGCAGTGGATGCAGTAAGACGGGCGGCGATGCTGGAAAGCCCGGCTCGCGTCTTTGCGAGCTGCTGCTTGAGGGGCGCGCCGTCGCCTGCCGCATTTGTGGCTTTGGTGTCCTTCTTGGTGTGGTTTTTATGGCGTTTCATGCCCCACCCCTTTCGGCTTCCCCAGCCGGTGCATGCCCGTTCGCCATCTCAGGCGATCGCGGGAAGCCCTTGTGTCCCAATTGCTTGACGCTCTTGCGGGCAGTGATGATCTGCGGGCGCCTGACCGGTATGGCGGTCCGCCCACTCTTGATCTTCCCGGCGACGTCGCGGCGGTTGCCGAAGGCATTGATCATACCGTTGTCCAGTACCAGGATCTTGTCGGACAGGCTCAGGATCTGAAGGCGCTGGGCAATGATGATGATCGTTGATCCCCGCGCCTTCATGTTCTGGATCGCTTCCCGCAACGCCTCTTCGCCTTCGGCGTCGAGACTGGCGTTCGGCTCGTCCAGGACGATGATGCGCGGATGGCCGAAGAATGCACGCGCCAGGCCGAGCCGCTGACGCTGCCCACCCGACAGCCTCGTGCCGCTCTCGCCAATATCTGTCTCGTAGCCCAAGGGAAGCCGCATGATCGTCTCATGCAGCCCCACCATGGAGGCGGCTGCGATCACATCATCGGGCGCTGCATCCTGCAGGCGGGCGATGTTTTCCCTGACCGTGCCGCCGAAGAGTTCGATATCCTGTGGGAGATAGCCGAAGTAGCGGTGCCCCCCGGAGGCCAGCCAGATTGCCATGTCGGCATTGTCGAGACGAACATGCCCGGCAGTGGGGTCGATGGTGCCGGCGATGAGGCGACCAAGTGTCGACTTTCCTGCACCAGAGGGACCTACAACGCCGAGCACTTCTCCTGGGCTGAGCAGGAAGGTTACCCGCCTCAAGGCAGGTGTGGACGCGCCGGGCGGCACGAACGTCACTTGTTCGATGGAGAGCTGCCCATTGGGGCGCGGCAATTCCATGGCTTTTCGCGGCTGCGACGCGCCTGCCAAGATCTTGCGCAGGCGGCCATAGCCCAGGCGTACGCCAGTGACGGCCTTCCAGGTTCCGATGGCTCCTTCTACCGGAGCCAGGGAGCGCCCAAGCAGGATCGACGCTGCGAAAATTGCTCCGGGACTGACGCTGTTCAAGATCACCAGCCAGGCAGCACATGCCATGACAATGACTTGGGCGAAAAGGCGCACGAAGCGAGCAAGCGACTGGATGACGCTGGCGCGCGCTGCGGCGGTGAGCTGAGCCTCCTTGGCTTCGGATTGACCGTTGCGCAGGAGGCGGGCGACCCCCGGCAACATGCCCATGGCGCTGATCGCCTCGACATTGCGCAACAGCGCTTCAAACCGGTGCTGGCTCTCGCCCCAGGCAGCGCTCGCACGAGCGAACGGCTTGCGTGTCACCATCTCGTTCAGCATTGCCAGCCCAAACAGGATGAGCGACGCGGCAAGGCCGATCGTCCCGAGCAGCGGATGCACGAGGATCATCGCGAGAATGAAAATTGGTGTCCAGGGAAGGTCAAACAGGGAGGTGCTTGCGGTGCCGCCAAAGAAGGAGCGCAAGCCGCTGACGTCGCGCCAGGCTTGGGTGGCCGCGGCCGCATCGTTGCGCAAGGCCGATTGCACGGCTGCAATGAGTACCGATGGCCGGACGCGATCGTCGAGCCATATACCAATCCTGACGAGCATCGCCCGGCGCAGGGCCTCCAGCGTGGCATGCACAGCAAGTGCCACAATCACGATCAGGGTCAGCATCGTGAGCGTATCGAGACTGTGGCTCGACAGGACGTGGTCGTAGACGTGCAGAAGGTAGAGCGGAACCGTCAGGGCCAGGAGGTTCACGAAGAAGCTGAGCGCGAAGACCATCGCCAGGGAGGCCCTGCAGCGCTTGAACGCACGTTCGACTTCGGTAATCGTTCGGTCCTTGGATAGAGCCATGAATGTCTCCGCGAGGGCGTCACACCAATAGGACCGGCACCGGGGGAACGTGCAAATCGGGCCCGGCACGGCTCGCCGCCATGGTGGCGCGAGCCGGCGCCCGGATGGAGTCCGGGCGCCTCATGTCTGCAAACACAATCAAGCGAAGTCGAAGTCGAAATTGATATCTATATCAGCGTCCTGATCTGCCGTTTGATTCTGGTCGACGTCCACGTCGACGTCCTGGTCCTGATCGACATCTACGTCGTTGTCGTTGGATTGCGTGACATCGGTGTCGGTGTCGTTGTCATTGTCAGCATCGCCGTCGGCGTCTGCGTCGGCATCCGCGTCAGCATCGCTGTCTTTGTCAGCGTCGGCATCCGCGTCAGCATCGGCGTCGTTGTCGGTGTCTGCGTCCTGGTCGGTGTCGTTGTCGACATCCGAATCGTTGTCGTTGTCGATATCTACGTCTGAGTCCTGGTCGGTATCGACGTCGACGTCCTGGTCTTGATCCTGGTCGAGGTCCTGATCGATGTCGGCATCTATGTCGATGTCGAAATCATTGTCTTTGATGTCAGCCATGGGGTTACCCTCCCTGTTGAGCAAAGCCGCTCTGGCGAGCGTCTGCCTCCGGAGCGGATCGACAGCTACCGGGACGGTCAGTCAGACCCGGCGACAATCCATCGATGCGACCAAGCATCCCTGTTCAAGGCTTTGGAGAATAGTTGCCAATATGCACCTTGCCCAAATGGGTTGAACAAGGTTCCAATTGGTTCGCCCGATCAGGTGACAGCGACCCGAAGTGGTTAACCGTTTTGGATGAAGCCAATCAAGGATGACACAATATTGGCGAAGCGGGGTCGAGCCCCGCTTGCTTTGCTTGGCGAAAAACGGATTTCAGGCGTCGATGTCAGTCAAATCGACGATGATGTCGACATCGGCGTCAGCGCCAGCTTCGTCTTCGAGGTCGACATCAATGTCGGTCCCGTCGTCATCCTCTTCCAGATCGACAAGCCCACGCACCAAGGTGTCGATGAGAGAGGCTATGTCCACATCCACGTCGGCTTCCAGATCGTCGCGGATTTCTATGTCGACATTGACGTTCCCGTCGCTTTCGGTGTCCTGGTCGAGTTCGGCATCGATGCTATCTTCGTCATCGTCGTCCACGTCGACATCCAGGTCGCTTTCGATTTCGACATCGTCTTCGACCTCGGCATCGATCTCGACAATGATGTTGCCGTCGCTGTCTTCGCTGACCTCGACATCGACTTCGATCCGCTGATCGACCTCAGGTCTTTGTTCACCTGAAACGCCGATGTCGTACCCTTCCCCGCCGCCAGCGTCGCTGTCGACATCGGCATCCTGATCCATTTCGCCGTTCTGATCGATCTCGGTGTCGAGCTCGACGATGGCGGGGCGCGAACCGATGACGAGCACATCGATATCGACGTCGTCGTCGAGTTCGGAATCTTGCTTCAAGTCAAGGTCGATGTCGTCCACGTCCTGAACGGTGTCGTCGTTCTCATCGGCGGATTCGTTGATGTCATCCGCGCCGTCCTGTTCGACCATCGCGTCACGCTCAACTTTGTCGTCAGGCTCCATCGTGCGTCTCCCTGGTACGCAGCCGCCGGCGACCAGCATTCCACCTTCCAAAAAGCGCGGATAGACACCAAGTCGGGTGAAGTGTGACGGGTCTGGAACGGCGCGGGAGCTCTTTCGATGTCAGCTCAACGAGGCATCCGCGCGCTGGCATCACTCATTGGGGCCAATCCCCAAAAGCGAAGACGATAGGATAGGATGAGATCGAATAAATCTCGGCGAAACGAGGTACCCCCCGCCCATCTGGCGAGCCATGCCATGACAGGACGGGATGCGGCATCCTGGCGATGTCGCTCCATTGGAAGGGCCGAGGCCTATCTGTGCCCCGGCACCAGACCGCCAGCTCTCTCGATGCTCAAGTCCCCCTGCGGTATGAAAGCCTCGAGCTTGCTGGGAAGGTGGGTTAACGCGCGCCCCAGGTATCGCTCAGCCGGTAGCCCTCAGGCCATGGGTCGGAGGGGTCAAGCATGTGCTGATGGGTCCCGGTGATCCAGGCGCGGCCGGAGATTTCCGGCAGGATGGCTTGGCGGTCGCCGACCTTGCAGGTGCCAAGGATGCGGCCGGAGAAGGTCGAGCCGATCAGCGACACCGCCGTCAGCCGGTCGTCGAGCCCCATCTGCCCGCGGGCATGCAGCACCGCCATCCGCGCCGACAGTGCCGTGCCGGTGGGCGAGCGGTCGACCTTGCCGGGCTGGATGGCCACGGCTGCACCGGCGCGGAGGCCTTCCGCCGTGCGCTCAACGAGGCCGGCGAACAGGCAGAAGGAAAAATGCTTCCAGTCGGGGTTTTCAGGGTGGTGGAAGCCGAGCGCCGCATTGGCCGCGTTGGTGATCTTGACGCCAAGCTTGGCGATGTCGTGTGCCTCATCGGACTTCAGCTCAAACCCCAAGGCGGCGGCGTCGACGATAACGAAGCTGTCGCCGCCATAGGCCGTGTCGACAGTGAGCGTGCCTAGCCCCTCAACTTCCAGCTTCGCGTCCAGCCGTTCGGCAAAGCTCGGCAAGTTCTGCACGAAAATGCGCTCGGCCTTGCCGTTGCGGCATTCCGCCCGCACGCGCACGAGGCCGCCCGGGGCTTCGAGGGTGATTTCGGTCACCGGTTCCTGCATAGGCAAGATGCCGCTGTCCAGGAGCACCGTTGACACGCAGATCGAGTTCGAGCCGGACATGGGTGGGGTATCTTCCGGCTCCATGATGATGAAGGCCGCATCCGCTTCAGGATGCTTCGGTGGCACCAGAAGATTGACGTGGCGGAACACGCCGCCGCGCGGCTCGTTCAGCACGAAATTGCGCAGCGTGTTGTCCTTGGCGATCCAGCGGCTCTGCTCCCAGATGGTGTCGCCGGGCGGAGGTGTCACGCCACCGACGATGACGTCGCCGACCTCGCCCTCGGCATGGGCCGAGATCACATGGATGGTTTTGGTGCTGCGCATGGATACCTCCTCAGAGCAATTCCAGGAAAAGTGCAACGCGGATTCCCGTCCGGAATTGCGTAAAAACAAAGAGAGATGGAGCGTTTTCGCTTTCCTTCGAAATGCGAAAACGCTCTAGGAAAGCCAGTCCGGCAGGCGCTCGGGGACGCGCCCGGTCAATGCCGCGATCACGCAATCGGCGAGATTGCTAAAGCGCACCGCGCGACCGGAGAGACCGGGACCGTAGTGGGCGTATTTGCCGGAATTTGTCATCAGCGCACGGGTTCGGGTCGGGAACACCGGTTCGGAGATCGAGCACCAGCACAAGTCGGGCAGTACCTGCACGCCACTCGCTTCGAGCTGTGCTAGCGTGCCGTCGGCGCGGGCGTCCGATATCACCTGGTTTCCGGCGGTGACGATCACCGCAACTTCTGGACGGCGCTTACGTCCAGCGAGTACGGCAGCAAGCTCCCGGCATTCGTCGAGCGAGGCATGCGGGCTGCCTATGGCGACGAGTTCCACCTCTTCCGGCCCAGCGTTCAGGACCTTCCAAGCGGCAGCCATGTCGGCCCGCGTGATCGCGACCCTGTCCGCATCGGCGGCCACTGCGCCGCCGGCCTCTGGCGTCACGCCCTCGACATGCAGCATAGGTGCGGCGGACGTGGTGCCGAAGGCTGCGCACAGTGCCTTGAGATCGTCGCGCGAGGGGTTCCCTGCGGCCAGCCCGCGCAGTAGCGGGATGCGGTCGGGTGCTGCACGACCGGCGAGATAGCCGATCAGCGGCCAAAAGGCATCGTCCGCACCTTCGGCCAGTTCAATGTCGATGACGCGCCGTGCCTTGCGGTGGATGTCGAGGTAGACGCCGGACAGCGGCGCGCGTCCGGTCAGCGCGATACAGAGGTCGAGGAAGTCGGGGTGCTTCGCCGTCCGCGCGCCGATAACCGTATTAGCGAAGATCACGGCGTTGGATTCGGCCCAGGCGATGGTTTCGCCGCGTCCAGGTGCGCTGTCGAGCAGGTATGGCGAGCAGGTGAAAGTCGGGCGGCAGCCCATCCGGACATAGGCATCTGCGAGGCGGGCTGCGGGATCGCCGAATGCATCAGGCACGCCCTGCATTTGCCAATTGGCGCGGTCGACTGAAATGGCGTTCATTGTTGACGGCACGCGGACGCGCGCCCCCATGTCGGCCATCTTTTCGGCAAAAGTCAGGTTGGCAGGACTGGCATAGATGCAGCCATCGATATGGACCTGAGTTACATCAACCAGTCCGCGCGCACCTTGTTGCGCCGCCATGGCGGAGATTATGCGCATTGCCTGCTGTACTGCTGGGCCATCGCGGCCATCAAGCATGGCCCGATCGGCTTCGGTGAGTTCGAGCGCGGACATAGTGGGCGAGCTGACGGGCAGTGTCAGGCCATCGGCTTCGATCGCAATATCGGTGATCCGCGCGGACTTGACCCGAGACAACGCTTCATAGGCATCGGGTTCCAGGCGGAGCACCGGCAGCGGCTTGCCGAACAGCTCCGAAGCGATCAGCGCGCCGAGCGTCAGCACGTCCTCGGCTTCAGAAAACACCAGCGCCGCAGGCGCCCGCCCGGTCAGCACGAGATCGAGCAGCACGCCGGAGCCGGTGCAGGAGCCACGGCTGGATGGCATCATCAGGATGCTGCCGGTGAGGCAGACCCCGTGCAGCGGGTGGTGAACGTCGATCACGCAACCCGTAGCGGGATCAACCCCACCCCAGAAGCTCAGCGCTTCTTGCGTGGCGATGATGGGCCCGCTGGCGGAGCCACCAAGCATACTGCGAGTAGAAGCCTGCTGGTTCATTTCACGACGAAACCATGCGCGAAGGGATCACGGTCATCGATGAAGATCGTGTTGATGCCGGTCTGCCGCGCCCAGCCGGCGATCGAGGGGATGATCGCGTCGCGGCCTGCAACTTTCACCGCCGCTTCAACCCGACCCTTGAACAGGGAGCCGATGATCGATTCATGCACGAACTCGTCGCCGACCTTCAGCTTGCCCTTGGCGGCAAGTTGCGCCATCCGGGCCGAGGTGCCGGTGCCGCAGGGCGAGCGGTCGATGGCCTTCTCGCCGTAGAACACGGCGTTGCGCGCATGGGCGCCCTCGACGGTCGGCTTGCCGGTCCACTGGATGTGGCTGAGGCCCTTGATCTCCGGATGTTCCGGATGGACAAATTCGTACTTGGCGTTGAGGGCAGCGCGCAGTTTCGGGCTCCAGCCCACCAGTTCGCCGGCGGTATGGTCGGCCATGTCGCGAAAATTCTTCTGCGGCTCGACGATGGCGTAGAAATTGCCGCCATAGGCGACGTCGACGACGATTTCGCCCAGGCCCTCAACCTCGGCGGCCAGGCCCTCGGCATAGAGGAAGCCGGGAACATTGGTCAGGCGTACTTCCTCGACGAAACGGCCTTCCTGGCGGTAGGTGATGTCGACTTTGCCGGCCGGCGCGTCGATCGACAGCTTGCCCGGTTCGCGCGGGGCGATCAGGCCGTTTTCGATCGCCATGGTGATGGTGCCGATGGTGCCGTGGCCGCACATCGGCAGGCAGCCCGACGTTTCGATGAACAGCACGGCAACGTCGCAATCCGGCCGCGTCGGCGGATAGAGGATCGAGCCCGACATCATGTCGTGGCCACGCGGCTCATACATTAGGCCGGTGCGGATCCAGTCGAACTCGCGCAAGAAGTGCGCGCGCTTTTCCAGCATGTTGGCGCCTTCGAGGCGCGGGCCGCCGCCCGAAACGAGGCGGACGGGATTGCCGCATGTGTGCCCGTCGAGGCAAGAGAATGTATGGTTGGCCATGGTCGAGACCCCTGTCAGAATCTTTGAGGCGAGAAGGATGCAATGTCGATCGCGGGCGTCTTGCCGGTCAAGAGATCGGCGACGATCCGGGCTGTACCCGCCGATTGGGTCAGGCCAAGATGGCCGTGACCGAATGCGTAAATGACCCGCTCGGTGGCGCGCGCCGCGCCAATGGCCGGCAGGCTGTCCGGTAGCGACGGGCGAAAGCCCATCCACTGCACGCCGCCGTCTGGCTTGAGGCCCGGCAGGAAGGCCTGCGCTTTTTTCAGCATGGCCTCGGATCGGCGGAAATTCGGCGGCAGCTTCAGTCCGCCGAGCTCCACAGCGCCACCCACGCGGATACCGGTCGACAGGCGGGTAATGACGAAGCCGTGGCCGCCGAACGTGACCTGCGTGCGCACGTCGAAGGCATCAGACGGAAGCGTGGTGTTGTAGCCACGCTCGGTTTCCAGCGGGATGCTCTCCCCAAGGGTCTTGGCGATCCGGTGCGAGAAGGCACCGGCGGACAGCACCACCTTGCCGGCACGACGGACGCTTCCGTCGGATGTCACGACCTCGACCCCGCCCTCGACCCGACGCAATGCTGTCACCTCGGCGCGCTCGATGGTACCGCCTGACGTGAGGAAATGTTCGGCAAGTGCCAGCACATAGAGTCTAGGATCGGAAATCGAAAACCACCCCGGCGTGAACGTCCCGTGGGTGAAGCGCGTGGCGAGCCCCGGCTGGATCTCGGCCATTTCGGATGCATTGAGGTGATGGAACTCGATCCCATGCTCTTCGCGCGCCTGCCAACCCGGCAGCGACGCCTTGAGTTCACCCTCGCCTTCATAGACCTGGAGATTACCCTCCTTGCGCAGCATCGGTGCCGTGCCGGTCTGGCGCAGGAAGGGTTCAAGCTCGGCCTTGGACAGGTCCATCAACGCCGTCTGGGCTGTGGTCGAATGTGCCACGTGCTTCGCCGAGCAGGCCCGCCAGAAACGGAACATCCACGGCGCGATCTGGAAGGCATAGGCAGGAGGCACCGAAAGCGGCCCGAGCGGGTCGAGCAGCCATTTCGGCGCCTTTTTCAGGATACCCGGTGACGCTAGCGGCAGGATATCGGTGAAGGCGAAGGCTCCGGCATTGCCAGTCGAGGCGCCAGCAGCTGGCCCTTCGCGATCCAGCACCGTGACGGACAGTTCCCGCCCCTGCGCGGCAATCGCCGCCGAAAGCCCGACGACCCCTGCCCCGATAACGATGACGTCGGCTTGCGCCTGCTCTTTCATCATGCCCTCAATGCGTTGCGGCCAGGAACTTCTTGGTCTCGGGATGCTGTGGCGCATCGAACAACTGTTCCGGCGCCGCGATCTCCGCCATGACGCCTTGATGGAAGAAGGCGACGCGGTCGGAAACCTCGCGCGCGAACTTCATCTCGTGCGTCACGCAGATCATGGTCATGCCTTCGGACGCCAGCATGCGCAGCGTGTCCAGCACCTCGCCCACCAGCATTGGGTCGAGCGCCGAAGTCACCTCGTCAAACAGCATGTATGTGGGCGACATGGCGAGCGCACGCGCAATCGCCATGCGCTGCTGCTGGCCGCCCGACATGCGGTTCGGATAGACCGAAAGCTTCTCGGCGAGACCTACATGGGTCAGCTGCTTAACCGCGATCTCTTCTGCTCGTTCCTTGGGCAGGCCAAGCACCTTGCGCGGCGCAAGCATCACATTTTCCAGCACGGTCAGGTGGGGGAAGGCGTTCCATTGCTGGAAGACGATACCCACCTTCTGGCGCAGCTTGTTGAGGTCAGTGCCCTTGGCGTGGACGTCGGTGCCGTCAATCACCACGCGGCCGGTAGCGATCGCCTCCAAGCCGTTGATGCAGGTAAGCAACGTCGACTTGCCCGAACCGGAACCGCCGATGATGGTAACGACCTCGCCCTTCTTGACGGTGAGGTCGATGCCCTTGAGGACTTCCAGCTGGCCGAAGGATTTGCGGACGTTTTCGATCTCAATCATTGGGGGACCACCGTTTCTCGAGATACCCGCCAAGTCGGGCGATGGGAAGGCTGATGATGAAGTAGATGGCGCCGCAGATCAGCAGGATGAATAGCGGCTCCTGCAGGCGGGTTACGAGGATCTGCGAGGCGCGCAGCAGCTCGATCAGCCCCAGCCAGAGCACCAGCGCCGAATCCTTCATCACGCCTAGCGTCAGCCCGATCCACGAAGGAAGCGAAACGCGAATGGCGAGCGGCGCCACGATATAGCGCATGTCCTGCGACCAACTCATGCCGAGCGAGCGGGCGGCGCGGCGGGTGGTTCCAGGCACCGATTCAATGCCCCCGCGCACAATCTCGGTGCAATAGGCGGCCGTATAGAGCGACAGCACCACGCAGGAGGTCGTGAACGGGGCCCAACCCAGTTTCATGATGGCCTGAAGCGCATTGCCGAGCACCAGCTGGATCAGCAGGGGCACTGAGCGGAATACGTCGAGCACGAAGGTCAGCGGCGCGGCCCAGTAAGGGCCGAGCTGGAAGCGGATGACGCCAAACAGGATACCGAGCACAGTGCCGGCGGCGACAGAGACGGCGGTGACGGCAAGCGTCATCCCGGCGCCTTGCGCAAGGAAGGCGAGGTCACCCCAGGTGAGGGCAGTGTTGAACATCTCTTGCCTCTCTCAGTAGCGGAACATGCGCGAGGCAAATGCCCGGGCGGCCAGAGTCACCGCCTTGGCGATGATGTAGTAGATCACCGCGGCGATCGCGAAGAACTCAAAGGTTCTGAAAGAGAGAGCATTCAGCGCCTGCGTGACGCCCGCCAGGTCGGTGCTCATGCCGACTGTGACGCCAAGCGAAGTCATCAGGATTGCCCATACCATCTGGTTGGTAGCGGGCAGGAAGGCGATACGCAGCATCTGCGGCAGCACGATCAGCCGGAAAGCCTGCAATGAGGTCATGCCGAGCGAGCGCCCGGCACGCGCCTGGGTGTCAGGGATCGCCTTCAGCGCACCCCGAAAATTCTCGGCCAGATAGCCCGCATTGTTGAAGGCGATGCCGACCAGTAGCGCAACGAACGGGCTCAGGTGGATGCCAAAATTGCCGAGGCCGAAATGGGCCATGTAGATCTGGAACAGTGCCGGCGTATTGCGCGCCACTTCGACCCAAGCCGTGGCGACGCCGCCGAGGATGCGATTGCCCGATAGGCGGAAAAGGGTCAGGCAAAGCGCAATAGCCAAGCCGATGACCATCGACAGGAGCGCGATCTGCAGCGTGACCAGCGCGCCATCGAGCATCTGCGGCAATGCCTTGAACGCCTGGTTCCAATGGAAGGTGTAGTGGAACATTACCGTCTCGCACTGAGAGGGAAAACGGCGCGAGGTGTTTGCCTCGCGCCGCCAGAGAAACGGTCAGATCAACGGTAGACGTTGTTCACCGCAAGGGAGGGCACGTCGCCGCCCACCCATTTTCCGTAGAGTTCGGCATACCGGCCGGTGCGGACCTGCTGGTTGATGAACAGGTTGAGGTAGTTGATGAGGCCGTATTCCTCGCGATTGGTGAACAGAGCCACATAGTCAATATCGAACGGCGCCTTGCCGACCACCGCGATGCCGGGGAACTTGCCGGTCTTCACATTGGCCTGGGCAACGGTCGAGGTGGAAACGGTGGCGTCGAGCTGGCCCTGGCTCAGAGCCAGGAACACGTCGGCCTGCGTCTGGTAGGGACGGAACTCGCCCGCACCCCATTCCTTGACCTGCTTTTCCAGAGCGATGGCCTCGTAGGTGCCGGCAGTAGCGCCAACGACCTTGCCCTTCATATCTTCGAACGACTTGATGCCGGTCTTGTCGTTGGCAGTAACAGCCATCTCGAAGGCAAAGTAGGGGATCGTCATGCCGACGGTCTTGGCGCGCTCCAGCGTGTCCGAGGTCGAGGCAACGCCCACGTCGACGCGGCCCGACATCAGCGCTGGGATGCGCTCAGGGAACGGCGTCTCGACGATCTCGGCGGTGACGCCGAGCGCCTTGGCCAGGTCGTTGCAGTAATCCACGTCGAAGCCGATCGGGTTGTTGTTCTCGTCGCG
>NZ_JBFUIP010000146.1:0-14348 GCF_056401815.1 Aminobacter sp. P4_D5
GTTTTTTGTATTCTGGGCCGGCCGGTCAAGGAAGTTAGATCGAGCACCGCCGGCGCATGCAAAGGGTGCATTTTTTCACGTTGCTTGGAACACTAGATTGAAGCCGGCGTTGTTAGTACGCAGCGTTCCCGATGCGCACACATCTAGGCTGCTGCAAAGACGGCCCGTTTAGGCTAATCGCCTGAGCGGGCCGTTTGCATTGCGTGGGGGGCGGTTGGCGAGGATGGCCGACGCTACACTCAGGTACACCCTGGCACGCTTCAAAATGGGGCCTGTCGGCTGGCGGGCTGGCAGGCCTTTAATTTTGGATGTGCCGGTGGCAGAATTGTTAGCGCGCGGCACTGCTGTCTGGTGGCACGGGCCAGAGCTGAGCAGGAACGGCCTGTCGAACCTTGCTCGGCAGGCCGTTTTCGTTATTAGCGCGTCGCGCCTGGCGGGCTCCGGGCTGGCTGGCGTCTGGCGAGGCCGGGATGCCGATGCCTTGAGAGGCTGCGTCAGCCAGAGACAGGCGTCTCGCAACTGTGTAACGTACATGCAGGCGATATCCGCCTCAGATCGGCTTCACCTCCAATGTTCCATCCCATCGCGAATGTCGAAGACGCTCAGACGTTGGCGCAGGCTATCGTCAATACGATCCCCGAGCCATTTCTCGTGCTTGACGAACAGTTCCTTGTGCTGGCGGCCAGTCGCTCTTTCTACCAGACATTCAAGGTCGATCCCGAACAGACACGGGGGGCGTTGCTCTTTGCCCTCGGTGATGGTCAGTGGGACATTCCCGCACTTCGTCTGCTCCTAGAAACAATCATCCCTGAGAAGACCGCGATGGATGGTTTCGAGGTGGCTTACGATTTCCCCAACGTGGGCCACCGCACGATGTTGCTCAATGCTCGAAAGGTCATCTACGACCACAGCAATGCCATCACCATCTTGCTCGCCTTCACCGACATAACGGCCCGCCGCGTGATCGAGTGCGARAARGAAGAGCTTCTGGGCCGAACCGAAGATCTGCTTCGCCAGAAGGATGTGYTKCTTCGCGAAATGGAGCACAGGGTTGCCAACAGCCTGCAGATCATCGCCAGCATATTGCTGATAAAGGCCCGCTCGGTCACCTCTGAGGAAACACGCCAGCATCTGAAGGACGCGCACCAGCGGGTTATGTCGGTTGCCGAGGTTCAGCGGCATCTTCACGCCTCGACCGGGCTAGATGAGATTGAAGTGGGTTCCTACCTGTCGAAGCTTTGCAACAGCTTGGCCGCTTCGATGATTGGAGAAGACCACGCCATTGCCGTGAACGTAGTCACCGAAGGCGGCAGGATCGACTCCCAGAAGGCTGTAAGCTTGGGGTTAATCGTCACCGAACTCGTTCTCAATGCCATCAAATACGCCTTTCCGAAAAAGAGACCCAGCGCAACTATTCAGGTGACCTACGAGACCGATGGCGACGATTGGAAGCTGACTGTCTCGGACAACGGCGTTGGAAAACCTGCAAGCAATGCGCCAAATGCGGGCTTGGGAACGGCAATTGTGGAAGCGCTTGTGAAACAGCTTGAGGCTCGAATGGATGTCATTACTGGGACATCCGGAACAGTCGTGTCGATCACAAGGGCGACGTTCACGTCTCGGCTTCCCAAAGCGGCATAAACCCGCTGGTGTTCAGCCAGCCGCCAAATTCCGGGTGTCTCTTCCGGGACGCAATGTCTGGAATGAATGGGTTGGGGACCTTCGCCTGAGCGGAACAGCGGGTTTGCTCTTGCCATAAGCATTCAAACCCAATCACTGGGCACCGCGCAGTTGAAGGATCAACTCGGCAAGCTGCCTGTTGTCCGGCTGAAGGCGGGCAAGATCTTCAGCCAGCGTCAGTGTTTCAGGATAGCGGCGGAGCTTGAGCTTCGGCGACAGCTACGCCCTCAACGGCACGGCAGGGTTCCGCGTGAAATGGTAGGGCAAGCGGCAGCTAGCCGCACCATCCGCTTTGTCCCCATTGCGGCCCTCTTGCCAACATTTCACACAGCAGTGCCTGATCTATAGATTGATTGAACGAAACTGGCTTGACGTGCGATAAGTCGTTCGCTATTTGTTCCGCATCATGATCAAGTTGCTGAACCACCTCATACGCTGACCGTGCCGCCTACTGCCAAAGGGCAGGGGCCGTTTCAGGTTTGCGTGTTGAGATGGACAGATGATCGCCCAGCCAAAATTTGTTGAAGACCACCTAGCGACTGCGCGCGCTCAGGCCGCCAATTGCAGATTTCATCCAACTGGAACGGTTCGTTGCAACGGCGTCTCGCTGTTTCGGAGCGAATTCGCCCGCGACCTCGGCTGCTTGTTGGATTTGGATCCTGCAGTCCTGTCTTGGTCGTGCCTGCCCATGGCTTTGGTGGTCGCAACTGAGGTTCATGTTCCTGACTTCCTGGTTGAACGGAATGATGGGCGCTGGGTCCAAGATGCCGTCTCCAGGTCTGACAGGACACGCCCTTCCTGGATTGACGATGCGGCCTGTGCCGAAGGGCTGAAATATAGTTGTTCTACCGTCGATGAGATTTACTCAGGCTTTCGTCTAGTGAATGCTCGCGACCTCCTGCGCTACGCTCGCTGGCATTGTCCCTTGGGTGACCGAGTTCGACTGCTTGCTGCCTTGGAAGACCAAGGATCCATGACGTTTGCTGAATGTCTGCCTGCCTTTCAAGAAACGCGGCCGACAGCAGGTCTTGCTTCGCTGATCCTGCACCGTTTCGTCGAAGCCGACCTGGACGATGCCAGGATTGGCCCTGAGACCATAGTCAGGCGCTGCCGCTCCTAATCCCTCCCTAAAAAAACTCAGTGCCAGGCTTGCAAGCTAAAAGCGTGCTCATCGACGAGGTGCGACATGCCGCACATGCGGAAGTTCCAACACAAACTGGCCAGATCCACGATGCTGTTTCTCGCATATTGCGGGATCGCTAAGGCCCTTCGGCAACAGCATAGTTTCCGTCGCGGCCTGCCTGCTGTCATCTGCGTGGTCTTGCCGGAAGATGCTGACATCGAAGTGTACGAGAGTGCCGCCTACTACGTGCTCTGCGGCGGCACGCCCCGCTTGGCAGGGGATGACCAGGCCGTTGTGATTCATCGAAAGGGTCCTTGGTCGAAGCCCATGTATGACCACCTGATGGCGACTGTCCGTGACAAGTCACAACTGCTCATCCTGACGGAAACAGTGGATTCTCTCCCGAGCGGGTTTGCTGCGGTAGCCGACGCTGTGGTCCAAGTGTCCCAGCCGTCACCAAAACACATCCTCGCGGCCTGCAAGCTCTGTCTGAACCAGGAGGTCACTGAAAATCAGGCTGAATTCGTCGCCTCCTTTCCCCTGACAATCATCGGGACGGCACTTCGCCGAGGTAGACCAATTGCGACATCGATTGAGCGTATGAAGCTCGCCGTCGTGCCAAAAATGGAAGCCAAAGACACCGCGACTCCGACCTTGGGGGACCTTCACGGGCTCGGAGAGGCTGGGGAATGGGGAAGGGAACTCGCTATCGATCTTGCGGATTGGCAGGCAGGCAAGATCCAGTGGAGTGACGTCGACCGAGGTATTCTGCTGAGCGGGCCGCCTGGAACCGGAAAAACGACGTTCGCAGCTGCCTTGGCACGCACTTGTGGTGTTTACCTTGCCTTGGGTTCGATCGCGCGTTGGCAGGCCAAAGGCCATCTTGGCGATATGCTGAAAGCAATGCGGAAGACTTTTGACGATGCGAAGGCGAATGCGCCTAGCATTGTTTTCCTCGATGAGATCGACGCGATCGGTGATCGAGAAAGGTTTTCGGGCCACGGTCGTCAATACGCCACCGAAGTCGTATCGGCGTTGCTCGAATGTCTAGACGGTTCAGAGGGTCGAGAAGGCGTGGTTGTGGTGGGTGCTTGCAATCACCCGACGCTGATTGACATGGCTTTGACGCGTCCAAGGCGTTTCGACCGTCAACGTCGAGGTCGGGACAAATCGATCTACATTTTGCAGACAAATTGGTTTCCGATAGGACAAACCCCGTTACTTTTTACAGTTGCACTACCCGAGCTCTACTTGCGCTCCTGGGTCGGACCAGGTGATTTGGCGTTCCGAGACCTAACCAAAAACCCGAGCACCGGCACCACTTAGGCACTCGGGCTATCGATATGCTCGGGGGCAAACCGATCTACCTGTCACGGACAGATTGGTTTCCGCTGGGACAAACCTCGTTACTTTTTACACGTAAGACGACTCCAGAGTTTGCCTAGAGTACCAGGATTTTGAGAATGACCGAGAACGAGATCGACGCTGTAAAAGGCGCGCTAGCCGGAGTTCTTGACGGCTACCGCCAGAAGCATTCCGTGCTAAATCAATGCTTTCGCACGTCCCATCGTTTGGCTGAACAGGTTCAGAGAGCGATAGTTGACGTGCTTCCCCACTATGAAGGAAGCGAGATTGCCGTCGATATAGGAAACCTATACCAGGACGGCAAGCTCTTGCTCGATCAAGAATTGTGCGAGCACTACTCAGTAAACTTGCCACCAAGGGGTACAGTTGGGCGTATCGGTCCAGAAGAGTATCATGCGTGGCTTTGGTTCGCCGGAAGCATTATTGATATGACATTCCTTTATAGCATGGCAGCATTGATGAATAATCGCGACTTCGATCCTGAGATTCTATTTGTATCCAGAAATCGCGAGATGGTGCCGTTCAAGTTGGCATTTGAGTATGTGCCATATCGCCGATGGAGCGTTGCAGAAATTAGAGCGAGAGGCCACTCTTAGGCAGGCTTTGTCGCCTGCGCATTTTCGCGAAGACCTCTTCACGAAGCTTGTCGAACCGCTCGTCTCGGAAGTCGCATCCTTCTTGCAGGCTAGCTGAGATTCCTTCCGGCCCGTGGAGGTTGCGATCGTCTCGACGTGGTTCGGTTCCTTTGTGCTGGGGATACATGTCCATGTTTGCGCTTACCTCCTCGAATTAGGCTGTCCTGGGTTCGAGCTATTTGCAAGCGCCGGTAACCGACTTCGTTGCCCAAACGGACATGAATTCGAATGGACATAGAGTAGGACGAACACCCTGTCGAACATGCGCCGGTGGAGACGCTCATAGGCCAGTTCGGCCGGGTGATCATCGACGCGTCAAATGGCAAAGGCCTGAACTTTGTTCCGGGCCTATGCCATTTATGGGGGAGCCGACTTCGAGTGTCGGTTGAGCCATCTACCTTGACGCGGAGCAAGATACGGTGACGCGACAGGTCCTGGGTCAGGTCGGGGATGAAAACGGCGGCTAGCTGGTTGACCTCAAGTGGCTCGTAGAGGGCAATCAGCCTGCTGCCCCTATGCGGACGGCAAGGAACCCCTCTAACGGAAAAGACCTGCCTTTGGGGCAGGCCTTCTCGTGATTGGAGGCAATCTTTGGTGTTTTCTGACCAAACTATGGTTCCGCTGACAGGTGGTGCTGCTTAGTCCCCTCAGCTGCAGCCGCTTGTACTTCCACACGTGTCGCACTTCTCGCAGGTGCCGTTGCGCACCATGGTGAAGTTCTGGCACTCCGCGCAGGAATTGCCGGTGTAGCCTTGCAGCATCGACTTGGCGCGACGGTCGGCGGCGAGCTTCTTGGCATCTGCCGCTTCCTGGGCGGCGGCGTCGGTGAACAGTGACGTGGTGACCGACGTTTCCTCAGTGGTCTCCTCGATCGTGATCTCTTCGACCAGTTCCTTGGCCCGCTCCTCATAGTCGCGCTTGTAGGCGGTCGATTCTTCCACCGAGATCGCGGTCTTGAGCGACAGCACGTTGGAACCGGAGAAGGCGGTGACCGGCGTGACACGCGCCGGGCTTGCGGCACCGGCTCCTGCCGAACCCTTGGGATCGTTGCCGGTGACGCCGGAGACGACCTTGAGCGGGGAGGCGCCGCGGGTCAGGCCCTTGGAGAAGGGCAGGGCCTTGCCTTCATTGATGCCTTTGCCGAGCGCGGTCTTGTCGAAATCCGACTGGTCGACATGGGCGAGGTCGTGGCGGCTGAGATAGCTGACGGCGAGTTCGCGGAAGACATAGTCGAGGATCGAGGTGGCGTTCTTGATGGCATCGTTGCCGATGACCATGCCGGCCGGCTCGAACTTGGTGAAGGTGAAGGCCTCGACATATTCGTCGAGCGGCACGCCGTACTGCAAGCCAAGCGAGATCGAGATGGCGAAGTTGTTCATCATCGCACGGAAGGCAGCCCCTTCCTTGTGCATGTCGATGAAGATCTCGCCGAGACGGCCATCATCGAACTCGCCGGTGCGCAGATAGACCTTGTGACCGCCGACGACGGCCTTCTGGGTGTAGCCCTTGCGGCGGTTCGGCAGCTTTTCGCGCTCGCGGTAGAGGCGTTCGATGACACGCTCGACGATCTTTTCGGTGACCTGCACTGCCTTGGCGGCGGCGGGGGCGGCGATCAGCGCCTCGACGGCGTCGTCTTCATCCTCGTCCCCATCTGATATCAGCGAGGCATTGAGCGGCTGCGACAGCTTGGAGCCGTCGCGGTAGAGCGCATTCGCCTTGAGCGCCAGCTTCCACGACAGCATGTAGGCGCTCTTGCAGTCCTCGACCGTCGCCTCATTGGGCATGTTGATGGTCTTGGAGATGGCACCCGAGATGAAGGGCTGGGCTGCCGCCATCATGCGGATGTGGCTTTCGACGCTGAGGTAGCGCTTGCCGATCTTGCCGCACGGATTGGCGCAATCGAACACGGCCAGGTGCTCGTCCTTGAGGAAGGGCGCGCCTTCCAGCGTCATCGCACCGCAGACATGGATGTTGGCGGCTTCGATCTCGCGCCTGGAGAAGCCGATCGCCGGCAGTATCTCGAACGAGAAATCGTTGAGCTGCGCGTCGGTGAGGCCGAGCACGTCCTTGCAGAAGTCTTCGCCGAGCGTCCACTTGTTGAAGACGAACTTGATGTCGAAGGCGCTCTTGAGGGCTGCGTTCAGCGTCTCGATCTTCTCGTCGGTGAAGCCCTTCGACTTCAGCGAGCCGGGGTTGACGCTAGGGGCCTGGTTGAGGTTGCCGTGGCCGACGGCATAAGCCTCGATCTCGGCGATCTGGGCCTCGGTGTAGCCAAGCGTGCGCAGTGCTTCAGGCACGGCGCGGTTGATGATCTTGAAGTAGCCGCCGCCGGCGAGCTTCTTGAACTTCACCAGCGCGAAGTCGGGCTCAATGCCGGTGGTGTCGCAATCCATGACCAGGCCGATCGTGCCGGTCGGCGCGATCACGGTTGCCTGGGCGTTGCGGTAGCCGTGCTTCTCGCCGAGCTCGATGGCGCGGTCCCAGGCAGCGCGGGCGTGCGTCACCAGTTCGGGCTGCTTGAGGTCGGAAGCGACCAGCGGCACCGGATGGACCGACAGCTTTTCGTAGCCATCCTTGTTGCCATAGGCGGCACGGCGGTGGTTGCGCATGACGCGCAGCATGTTGTCGGCATTGCGGTCGTAATCGGCGAAGGCGCCGAGTTCGGAGGCCATCTCGGCCGAGGTGGCATAAGCCACGCCGGTCATGATCGCAGTCAGCGCGCCGCCGATGGCGCGGCCTTCGTCGGAGTCATAAGGAATGCCCGAGGTCATCAGCAGGCCGCCGATATTGGCGTAGCCGAGGCCAAGCGTGCGGTATTCGTAGGAGAGCTTGGCGATTTCCTTGGACGGGAACTGCGCCATCATCACCGAGATTTCGAGCACGATCGTCCACAGGCGCACGGTGTGCTCGTAGGCCGCGATGTCGATGGTGCCGTCGGTGTTGCGGTAGGGCAGAAGGTTGATCGACGCCAGGTTGCAGGCGGTGTCGTCGAGGAACATGTATTCCGAGCACGGGTTCGACGCACGGATGGCGCCCGCCGACGCGCAGGTGTGCCAGTCGTTCATCGTGGTGTTGAAGTGCAAGCCCGGATCAGCCGACGCCCAGGCGGCGTAGCCGATCTTTTCCCACAGGTCGCGGGCCTTGAGCGTCTTCATGACCTTGCCGTCCTTGCGGGCGGTCAGGTGCCAGTCGCTGTCCTTCTCGACCGCCTGGAGGAAATCATCCTTCAGTGAGACGGAATTGTTGGAGTTCTGGCCCGAGACGGTGAGGTAGGCTTCCGAATCCCAATCGGTGTCGTAGGTCTTGAAATCGATCGAGGTGTAGCCCTGCTTGGCGAACTGGATGACGCGGTAGATGTAGTTCTCCGGCACCGAATTCTTCTTGGCTGCCTTGATCTCGCGCTTGAGCGCGGTGTTGATCAGCGGATCGAAGCAGTCGTCGTCATGGCCTTCGCAGTTGACGCAGGCGGCCATGATCTTGGCGAGGTGCTGCTTGACGATCTTGGAGCCGGTGACCAGCGCCGCCACCTTCTGCTCTTCCTTCACCTTCCAGTCGATATAGGCCTCGATATCGGGGTGGTCGGCGTCGACAACGACCATCTTGGCCGCACGGCGTGTGGTGCCGCCCGACTTGATGGCGCCGGCCGCGCGGTCACCGATCTTGAGGAAGCTCATCAGGCCCGACGACTTGCCGCCGCCCGAAAGCTTTTCGCCTTCGCCGCGCAGATGCGAGAAGTTGGAGCCGGTGCCCGAGCCATATTTGAACAGGCGCGCTTCACGCACCCACAGATCCATGATGCCGCCCTCGTTGACGAGATCGTCGGCGACCGACTGGATGAAGCAGGCATGCGGCTGGGGGTGTTCGTAAGACGACTTCGACTTGGTCAGCTTGCCGGTGAAGGGGTCGACATAAAAATGGCCCTGGCCGGGACCGTCGATGCCATAGGCCCAGTGCAGGCCGGTGTTGAACCACTGCGGCGAGTTCGGCGCGACGCGCTGGGTGGCCAGCATGTAGGACAGCTCGTCCTTGAAGGCACGGGCGTCGTCTTCAGACTTGAAGTAACCGCCCTTCCAGCCCCAGTAGGTCCAGGTGCCGGCGAGACGGTCAAAGACCTGACGGGCGTCGATCTCGGAGCCGTAGCGCTCGTTTTCGGGCAGCTTGGCGAGTTCGACTTCGTCGGCGACCGAGCGCCACAGGAAGGAGGGGATGTCGTTTTCTTCGACCTTCTTCAGCCGGGCGGGCACGCCGGCCTTGCGGAAATACTTCTGCGCCAGGATGTCGGCGGCAACCTGGGAGAACTGCGCGGGCACATCGATGTTGTCGAGCCGGAAGACCACCGAGCCGTCCGGATTCTTGATCTCGGAAAGCGCCTTGCGGAATTCGATCTCCGCATAGGCCGATTGTCCATCCTTGGTGAAACGCCGCTCGATGCGCATCGGTCGATTTCCTTTTGTCTATATATAGCGTCTTTCGCGGGAAATTTCCCGCTGCTTGTACGAAAGGCGCAATCCCGCTTGATCCGGCCGCGTCAACGGCCGATTGCCCTATCCCGCACAGTCGCTGCCTGACCTGGAAGGCTCCTTTCGGAGTCTGCTCCCGCCAGCCTGCGGACCGTTGCGGGTCCTTGAAACTGAAACTTTGGTTGCGATTCCCTCATGGAGGGCTACTCACACTATCTAGCGATCAGGCTGCTCGCAAACACTAAATATAGTGTTAACAGAAGATTTCCGCCAGTCCCACATTTTTATCATCCAACCCCTTGGACATCAGGAAACCGCACCTTCGGCGCCCCGCAGGGCGGAGGGAAATGCGAGCAGATACGCACAAAATCTGGGAAAAAGACCGGGCTCTTAACAACCTGGCCGCACACTCAACAAGCGCGCCTGAGTCATAAAAGGCGACTCGGCATCCAACGTCAAGGAGTCGTTCTTATAGATTTAATGACCCCAACATCTTGTGTGTCACTTATGTGGATAACGGGGAGAACCTGCTTCGCGAACAAAGCCGGCGCAACAACGGCAAGGCCCCAAAATGCCGGCCGCAAACTGCCTGGCAGCGGCGCCCGATACCGCTTAGGCTGCGAATTTTTGCTGGGCTGCGCCGAAAGACGAGATCAGCCGGCAAAGATCGGGCTCGTTGACCATGCGCGAGGCCTCGCTGGGCGAGACCCACTTGCGCGTGCGCTGGCGCCGCTCCTTCCACTTCTCGGCGACCTTGCGCACTTCAAGCGGAAAGACGAGCACCTCGCAGGCAACCTGTTCGCCGCTGGAAAGTTCCTTCAGATAGAAATAACGCCCGGCCTCGTGAGTGTCGACCGAGCCGCTGAGGCCGGCTTCCTCGCTCGCTTCGCGCGCCGCTGTCTCGCACAGCCGTTCGGCTGTTTCCGGCCAGCCCTTGGGTAAAACCCAGCGGCCGGTGTCGCGGCTGGTGATGAGCATGATCTCGATACCGGTGGAGGTTCGGTGCCAGGGGAGGGCGGCGACCTGGAGCCTGCAGGCGGGTGCGCCGAACAGTCGGCGAATCCGCTCGACCAGGTGGTTGTGATAGACAGGTTTCATCAGCATCGGCAGCCCTACCCAAATTGTAGAATCATGCGCCGTGTCACAAATTGTACGGTTAATTCTCCGTAACAAAAGTAAATAGACTCCTAATGAAAACACCCGGCGAACAAGGCCGGGCGTTGAAACGTTCGAGCAGCTTCGGCTGACGACCTTGCGGGTCAGCCCTTGTGGTCGTCGGCGATCGGCTTCTGGTAGGTGAAGCCGAGATCCCAGGGGAAATAGATCCAGGTATCCTGCGACACTTCGGTGACGAAGGTGTCGACAAGCGGCCGGCCCTTGGGCTTGGCGTAGACGGTGGCGAAATGCGCCTTGGGCATCATCGCCCGGACGATGGCCGCCGTCTTGCCGGTATCGGTCAGGTCGTCGACGATCAGAACGTTTTCGCCWTCGCCTTCGAGCAGGGAGGGCGTGATTTCCTTGAGCACCTGCAACTGACCCTGCGAGGTGTAGTCATGGTAGGACGCGATGCAGATCGTTTCGATCAGGCGGATGCCGAGTTCGCGCGAGATGATGGCCGCCGGCACAAGGCCACCGCGGGTGATGCAGACGATCGCCTTCCACTGCGGGTTGACACCGGCAAGACGCCAGGCGAGCGCACGCGCATCGCGGTGGAACTGGTCCCAGGATACGGGAAAGGCTTTTTCGGGAAGGGACATGTGACGCAGCACTCCGGCTCGGCGCGCCACATGGCGCGGAAATAGGGGAATGCAGGCGGAATTAGCCGGAAAGCCCCGTCCTTGGCAAGGGCGGGGCGCCGAGTTTCGTGGGCTTGCTCAACGAGACAGCAAGATTGCCACGTCGCCGGCCTGCAGGACGTTGCGCGTGACACCGCCAAACAGGAACTCGCGCAGCCACGAATGGCTGTAGGCGCCCATCACCAGAAGGTCGGCGCCGGTTTCCACCACCTTGTTGTGAATGACCGCGTCGACCGTGTGCCCACGGGATTCTTCAACGCTGACCGAAACCTTGGCTCCATGGCGGGCGAAGGCCGCTGCAATTTCTGCTCCGGCGGTTTCCATGCTGAGTGCTGCCGTCTCGACGGGGTCGATGACGAGGATCTCGGTCGAATCCGCCTCGAGGATGAAGGGCAAAGCGTCGAAGGCGGCTCGTGCGGCCTCGCGGCTGCCGTTCCAGGCAATCAGGATGTTGCTGAAGGTCGAGATCAGCGGCGCCGAATGGGGTACCACCAGCACCGGCCGACCGGCTTCGTAGATCAGGGAGTCGATGTCTGCTGCGATCGAATCCTTGGCGTCGGGCGAGGCCTGGGCGACAATCACAAGATCAGCGCAGCGCGCGCTTTCGACGCCTGATAGGGCGCTGTCACCGGAAAAGCTCTCAAAACTGCGCCATTCGAACGACACGCCGGATGTTTCGATGCGGCCGAGGAAGGATTTTTGCACCTTTTCGGCGCGCTCCTTGCACAGCTCGGCATTGGCCTGGATGAACTCGGTGTCGGGGAAGCCGACAGCCGTGGTGTAGGGCATGGCAAGCGCTTCGGCATGCACGCCGATCAGGTGGCTTTCATGCCGCTCGGCAAAAGGGATCGCCACATCAAGCACGCGGGCGACATCGCGCTCGCTCTGGATGATGGCAACGATTGTCTTGAACGGCATGGCACCCTCCTTTGCGCGAGCTGAAATGCGCTCAGCAAAGAAACACTATCATGCCCATACTTGTTCCAATGTGACTTGGATCAATTGGTTCGCGTGTTTGGGATCACGCCGTTTTTGCTATGTCGGCAAGCATCGCCTCGATGGCAACGCGTGCGGCGTCCATGGCTTCCCTGGAGCGCGAACGGACGACAAGCTCGGTCCAGAACTTGCCGTCGAGATATTTCGGATAGGAGCCGATGATCGTGTCGGGATGCGCTTTCTGGATCTCGCCGAGCGGCCCGCCGATGGTGCCTTCGCCGTAAGGGCATTGCACGGTCGTCGACAAAAGCCTGGTGCCGGTTTTCAGCGTCGGCATGACGTTGTCGAGCATCGCCTGGAAGATCGAGGGCACTCCGGCCATGACATGGACGTTGCCAATGCGAAAGCCGGGCGCTACAGACACCGGGTTTTCAATGAGGTCAGCACCGTGCGGCATACGTGCCATGCGCTTGCGCGCCTCGGAGAACTCCATGCCGCGCGAGGCGTAGTTGRCCTCCAGCATGGCATAGGCGCGGGTGTCGTATTCGCAGGGCACGCCGAACGCCTTGGAAATCGAGTCTGCGGTGATGTCGTCATGCGTCGGGCCGATGCCGCCGGTGGTGAAGACATAGTCGTAGCGCGCGCGAACGGCGTTGACCGCAGCGGCGATCTCGTCCTCGTCGTCGGGCACGATACGCACTTCTCTGAGGTCGATGCCCACGGCCGTCATCATCTCGGCGAGGTGGCCGATGTTTTTGTCCTTGGTACGGCCAGACAGGATCTCGTCGCCGATGACGACCATTGCTGCGGTGACGATGTCGGCCATGTTGAAAGCTCCATTGTGGGCCCTCGTCAGATAGCGCCGGCAGCGCAAGCGAGCAATAGTCGCCATTCTGTGAACGATGCGTCACGCATTGGACCGCTTTCATTGAACGGGCTTTGCATTACATCTCTCCCCAGACGCCGACCCAAGATGGCGCCGCGAGATTTCCCGAGTTTTGGAGTGATGAAATGGCTAAGATTCTTGTTCTCTACTATTCGAGCTGGGGCCACATGGAGCAGATGGCGAAAGCCGCTGCCGAAGGCGCACGTGCTGGTGGCGCCGAGGTGACCCTCAAGCGCGTTCCCGAACTGGTGCCCGAGGGTGTCGCCAAGGCTGCCTATTACAAGCTCGACCAGGAAGCGCCGATCGCTGATCCGCTCGAACTGGCCGACTATGACGGCATCATCATCGGCACCGCCACCCGCTACGGCACCATGGCTTCGCAGATGAAAAACTTCCTCGACCAGACCGGTCCGCTCTGGGCCAAGGGCGCTTTGCTCGACAAGGTCGGCTCGGTGATGGTTTCGACCGCAACCCAGCATGGCGGCGCTGAACTGGCGCTGATCAATGCCCAGATCCACCTGCAGCACCACGGCATGGTGATCGTGCCGCTGTCCTACGCCTACCAGGGCCAGATGGGCAATGACGTGGTCCGTGGCGGTGCGCCTTACGGCATGACCACCACGTCTGATGGCGACGGCTCGCGCCAGCCTTCGGCACAGGAGCTCGAAGGCGCCCACTTCCAGGGCAAGCGCGTGGCGGAGATCGCCATCCGCCTGCATGGCAAGGGCTCGAACGCTGTGAAGGAAGTTGCCTAACAGCCTTCAAGTAAAGTGATTTTTGTGAACGGGCGGCCTCAAGGTCGCCCGTTTTGCATTGTGCTGGGGTTGTCGCGGTGACCTTGACGACTAAGCTGACGGCCATCGTTTGAAGGAGAGCTTTTTGGCGACGGTCGGTTCGGTTCTGGTTTGGCTCGGCGGCTTTTTGGTGCTCGCGACAGCCTTCGTCGTCGGCTATTTCGTGCTGGCGACCAGCCGCATTGCCAAAGAGGCCGAACGCGCCGTGCCGGCTTCGGGCAAATTTCTCGAATTTGGCCGCCACCGCATCCACTATGTCGAGCAAGGGCGGGGCAGGCCGATCCTGTTCATCCATGGGCTCGGCGGGCAGTTGCACCACTTCCGCGGTACGCTGTTTTCGCAGCTGGACGGCGATTTCAGGCTGGTAGCACTTGACCGGCCGGGTTCGGGCTATTCGGCGCGACCGTCGGATTTCGCCGGCAGCCTGAGCGAGCAAGCCGAACTGGTATTGCGCTTCACCGAGAAGCTGGGGCTGCAAAAGCCGCTGGTCGTCGGCCATTCGCTCGGCGGCGCGGTGGCGCTGACGCTGGCGCTCGAACATCCCGAAGCCGTTTCCGGGCTGGTCCTGCTGTCGCCGCTGACCCATCTTGAAGATGAGTTGCGGCCGGAGTTCAGGTCGCTCTATGTTCGCTCGCCCCTGCTGCGCCATCTCATGGCACAGACGGTGTGGGTG
>NZ_JBFUIP010000147.1:0-14319 GCF_056401815.1 Aminobacter sp. P4_D5
GGTCCAACATGTCGACCGCCCGGCTGCGCGAGCGCATGCCGAGCTGCAAGCCACTCGGCATCGCTACCTTGCCGGGTCATGCGCTCCGTTTTCATAAGCGCAGCACGGATAAGTCCGGGAAGTGCAACGCATTTTCCAGTGAAGGCGATAGGAGTGTGATCGGAGTCCTATTCAGCTTCGATCCTGCCGAGCGTACCAAACTGGACAAGGCCGAAGGCGTTGGCAGCGGCTACGAGCACGCGACGGTCACGGTCATTAATGAAAAAGGTCGCAGGCAAAAGGTCCTTACCTACTTCGCCACTCTTGACTATATTGACGACAGCCTCAAACCCTATGGTTGGTATAAGGATTTTGTGCTTGCAGGTGGCAGGGAACACGGTCTGCCGTCGGAGTATATTACTGAGTACATTCAGTCGGTTGAGGCGATCGAAGATCCGAACAAGAGCAGGGACTACAAGCAGCGGACCACGCTCGGAAGCCCCGGCCGTGAGACTGCGGTGTCGGAGTAGTCTGCGGACACGGTTTGCGTTTCTGGGGCGAGGAGCGGGGCCCATTGCTGACCGTCAGGTTTCAAGTCGCTTAGCGGATAGCTGCCATTCGGCAATCGACCTCATCTACGACGTTCGGGGCTCAGCGCACAGCTCCCGAAAGCTGCCGCTGATCCTGCATCATCATCGGAGTCTAAACGGCCCCAGTCCTTCCATCGCGGTTTCTTTGGTTGGTTCGATTGTTGCGCCGCCTTGGCCGTGCCAACGCGCAGCACATCCATCACGAAGTCCGGACCGCCCGCGAGCCCTCTATCGGCTCTGGTCAGTTGAGCCTCCGTGGAGTCCGCGCGCAGAGTAAGGCATCTTATGGCGGACGGAGATGCCATAAGATGCCTGGACTGACTCAGTTTTTTAGAGGCGATAGAGACTGCTAGCGCCGCCAACCGGCAACCTGGCAGTGCAGTCGGCCATCGGCAAACCCTGCGACCATCCTGCTGCCATGGCCTGCGCATCACGCAATGGATCGGATGCCTTGGCGCGCTCATTGCGAATACGGCACGTTTCCGGGTCTTGGGCGAAGAGGCCGCGCGCGAACATGCGGCCCTGCTCAGCCAGCTTTGTAGTTTTGGGTCCGCGAACCTCCGCGAAAAGCAGTAGGGCTTCTTCAATGCCACGGTCTGTCACGTCCAGGCACCGCGCTAGATGCCATGCGTCTTCCAGAGCCTGGCAGGCGCCTTGACCCGACGTTGGCAACGGCGCATGCGCTGCGTCCCCGACGAGTAGTACATTAGCCCGAACCCAAGTGTGAATCGGCTCCAAATCGTGCACGGCAATCAGCTGAATGGTGTGCGCCGGCGTGGCCTTGATGATGCTGGCAACAGGTTCGGGCCAGCTTCCAAACAAATCCAGAAGTTCTTTGTGCATATCCGCTGCGGGTGTCGCCTCAGATAGTGGTCGCGCTTGAGCCGCTGCCCAGTACACCAAATCTTTCCGCACGGCGACGCAGCCGAAACGGTCGCCAGAACCCCAATAGTCCTGAATCTCGATATTGTTCACCAACGGACCGTTACCTTGTGCAACACCGATCCAATTCACAAAACCCTGATAAATGGGTGTGTTGTCACCTGCGACGAACCTGCGGGCCACCGAGTCCATGCGGCCATCGGCGCCAATCAGGAGATCCGGACGGATACTCTGGCCGTTCTCGAACCACGCCACGGCCCTACCGCTAGCATCCAGGTCGATCGCTACCGCTCGATACCCAAATTCCACCTGGATACCAGCCCGTGCTGAGTGTTCCAGCAGTACGGCCTGCAGGTCTCGCCGCAAGATTGTATGGGTGGGATATCCCATGATTTGGTCCAGTAGCTTGATGTCTAGGCCACCCAAAGAATCGCCAGCTGCGTCTTTGCGGAACACTGACACGGGCCGGCCGCCCGCTGCCGCGATGTCCTCCAACAGCCCCAATTCTTGCAGCACAAAGCCAGCGTTGGGCCAGAGCGTCACGCCGGCTCCCATGGTCGCCGGCCCGGCCCGACGTTCATATACGCGGGGGGTGTGCCCTTGCTTATGCAAGGCAAGCGCCACGCTCAAACCTGCAATCCCACCGCCAAGTATTCCGATTTCCATGCCGAAGCACTCCTGTTCGACTGGCCCAGACACGCCGTCTCTGGCCTTCAAGGAGCTCCACCCTAAACTCTGCCGCTTTTGAGAATTAGCATGCAAAAATGAGTGATGTTTGTATCTCAAGTGGGATAAAAGATGCGTAGCGCCCTCGATCTGAATGCCGTTCGTGTCTACGCAGCCGTCGTTGATGAGCAAAGCTTTTCCGGCGCTGCGCGCTTGCTTGGCCTGCCATCGTCTAACGTCAGCCGGCACATCGCCACACTGGAACGGAAGTTGGGCGTCCGGTTGCTGGAGCGTAGCACTCGCCACCTTCGCATGACGGAAGCTGGCAGGCTGCTCTACGAACGCGCAAAACCACTGCTCGATTCCTTACTTGCCACGGAGGAAGAGCTCAGCGTGGTGCAGCGCGAACTGCGGGGCCCTCTAAGGATGTGCATGCCAAACGAAGCGCCCAGGCTGCTAGCCCCTATCCTGGCCGAATTCTGCAGCCTTCATCCCGGTGTTGAACTGGAATGCGACACGCGCCTGACCGGCTTGGAGGTGCTCCGGGAAGACGTGGACCTCTCCATCGTCTTCCATCGTGGGCGCCAGGAGGACAGTGCTTTTATCACCCGCGAACTCGCTACGTTGCCGAGCATTGTGGTCGCGGCGCCTGCTCTGCTGGCCAAAACCGGGATACCGCGCCAAGTGCGGGAACTTAGATCCTTGCCTTGCATCACCACCGTGAGCGCATTGAAGGGCCATCCCTGGCAGTTTCTCGACACTGCGGGCGAAATCGTGAAGGTGCCTGTGCGTAGCAACTATCGTGTCAATAGCGGGGAACTGGCCATGGCTGGCGCGCGGCAGGGCATCGGCTTCGCAATACTCGCCGCCTCCCCATGTCAGGAAGATCTTGCCTCAGGCCGGTTGCAAGAAGTGCCGTTGGATCTTTGTCCTGCGCCACTGCAATTGCTTGGTGCGTACAGTCACCGGCATTCCGTGACTGCGCGGGTTCGTGCGTTGCTGGAATTCATACAGGTGCGGTTGAAAGAAGGGGGGAGCGGTTCAATTTGAACGTCGGCCCCCCCGTTCACATCAACGACAGCCGCCACGGCGCCCGACCCGCAATTGGAAAAGCTGCTCGGATCGATAAGGACTTCGGCGGGGTGGATCATCGGGCTTCTAGTGGTCTTGATCCTGGTGCTGATGACAAAGCAATGAGCCACGAAAACGACGACCCGACGACGAACTTCCTGCGCCAGCTGAGCTACTTCGAGAGCCAGGAGGCCATCTACAAGGAGGAGCTCGCGGACGCGCTCCTGGCCTTCAATAGGATCAAGATTTTCGTCAGCGACATGATCTTCTGCACCCTGTCGCAAGCGAAACGAGACGACCTACAGGGCAAGGCCATCAACAAGCAGTTCATGGCTCGCGTCGAAGCGCTGGAGTTGCTGCTCGTCAGCGTTCCGACTGCCCCGAGGGTCCCGCACGCCCGCCTCAAGAAGCTCGCAGACGAGCGCAATGCGTTTGCCCACGGTCACTTCTCCGCCGACGCCAATACCGGATAGATGGTCGTCCTCGGCAAGGGCAAGGCTACGCTGTGGAAGACGGAGAAAGTCCTGCCGTTTTTGGAAGAGTACTCGGCCGTGCGTCGGGAGCTGAGCGGGATCTAGGCTCACATCTTGTTCGCTGGCGAGCCGGTGGCTCTGCCGCTGGGAGCGTCAGCAACGCCGCTCTGGAGGCCTCAAATGTCTACAATCGGTCCCCGATTCGCCAACGGACCAATGTCTGCTTCTCAGACCCACGCCGACAAAGCCGCCAGACCGCTACCCACCCCTACTGCGACATTCCCTTGTCGCAAATATCCTGACTTTTGCCGCCACGTCAATGGCGAGGATTGGTGGCGATCCGACGTTCGCAGTAGTTGTCTATAGACAGACCCACACCGCCTCTCTTCACCCTAGCTGTTCGGATTTGAAAGCAAGAAACGGGTGGCCGCGCTCTCTTCATGGCACTATTCATGCACCTCGTCATTACCGTGGAAGCGAGGAAAATACGATGATCAACCGAGAAGAAGCACTTTCGTCGATGCAAATTCTTGAAAGAATGTTCCAGGCGGAAATGTCCTTTATGGCATCGGAGGCAAAGGACATCAGGATATTGGCGGACGCGTTCCATCCAGATGTCGTCGTGCACGAGCCGACATCACTCCCATACTCAGGCGACTGGAAAGGCTTGGACGGCATCGCCGGACTGATGCAACAAATGAACGGAGTATTCAGCAATATGGCTGTGGAAGATCTGAAGTGTTCCGGCTCTCCATCCAAGCTGTACGTCTCATGCACATTGAAAATGACATCCCGAGCAACTGGAGTTTCAATAGCACAGCCATTTGCAGAAATATTGAGGTTTGAGGACGGGCTGTTGATTGAGGGAACACCGTTCTATTTCGATACAACGGAAATTCAGTCTGCTCTGAAACACTCTGTCTCAACAAGCGACAGTGCGAACGCATATACCGTCCGGAGAAATGAATGTGTTGGCGGCCTTGCATAATCCAAGAGCTAGGTCGCGAATCCATAAACGCGAACGACTGAGACTGCCATCCGGTGGTGGTCTCGCTGAAACGGACCAAGCCGGTCAGTCATTGGCTGAAGGTGCTGGATGAAATGAAGGGAAGGCAGCACTCGGAGATGGTTTCCACGCTCAAGTCAGAGCACAAGATGGGTCATGGACACGCCAATGCTCTGGTTGCTCATCATCGGGCCCAGGATTCAGCCTAACGACACCTGAGCGGATAGCGGCGGCGGCGATGCCAGAGGTAGAATTAGGCAGCATGTGCCTCAAGCTTGCTGGCAAGCGCGTGACCTACGTCGGACAATCGGCACATTGCCCCACACAAGCAGGCCATTGGGTTGGCTTTTTTGATTTGTTATGCGCTACCTGCGATTTTTGAGAAAGAGGATTGATAACGTGAGTCTGACTAGAAACGCCGCAACCGCCTGTGCTCTTGGTGCTTTCCTGGCAACCGCTGGGTTGGCAAATACCACATTCGCCCAAGCCCAGACGGAAGTCACCTCCTCCGCTCCCTTGGCTACTGGCCTGACCGATGGCGGAGCCGCCGAGGCCCAAGTGGTTGAGGCAGTCCGCGCGGGCGACATCCTAACGATCAAGCTGCGCTTCAAGCCGCTCGCCGCGGACAAGCTGGAACGAATCTATGATTCGATCAGCGAGAGCGCCTATGAAAACAGTTTCTACGTTCTCGCCGGCAACAAAAAATATCTGTTGCTCACAGATAGCAATGATAAGCCTCTGACGAATCCCTCCCTGGTCATCAAGACCAAAAAGGATTCTCCGATCGCGGGCTCGTGGCACGGCAGATTTCCCGCCCCGCCAAAGGACGTAACGGAAGTGTCGCTAACAATTCCGGGTGTCGAGACGCTCGACGCGATTAAAATTGCCGACCGATAGCCATGGCCGGTGCAACTTACTCTGCCCTCGCGGCTGTCATGATCATGGCAGCGGCGGGAGGTTCCTTTGCGCAGGAGCCGCGTTTCAATCGTGACATCCGCGATCTCAAGGCCACGATTCTGGATCTGAAGGGTCTTCCCTCCGATCTGAACAGCACCGTATCGGATTTGTCGGCGAAAGCCGATGGGCTTGCCGCCCGGCACAGCGGTCTTTCCGTACGACAAGACGCGACGACCGTCAGGGTGTCCATGACGGGTGATGTCCTGTTCGATTTCGATAGGGCCGACATCCAGCCGGCAGCGGAACCGACGCTCACCGATATCGCACGTCTCATCGCATCCGTCCCTGCCGGCACGATCATTGTCGAGGGCCATACCGATTCCAAGGGTACAGATCGATATAATCGGTCTCTGTCCCTTCAGCGGGCAAATGCCGTCGCGAAATGGCTCGTGAAACACGGGGCAGACAAGACGCGACTGGCGGTCAAGGCCTTGGGCGCCAGTCGCCCGATTGCGCCCAACGCGCTTGAAAACGGCGCGGACAATCCGGATGGGCGCGCACTGAACCGGCGTGTCGAGTTCGTTTTGCCAAAGTAGCAGCGCATGGAACCTACGAACCATGGTTCGACCTTGCGGATATGTGCCAGCTCGTTCCCGTCGGGTTGGAAGGACCGCCGTTGGATCTGCGTTACATGGGGTGCACAATCGCGACAAGTGCCATGTCATGCCGGCGCTAAACCAGATGAAGAGCAAAAATCGAGGAACTGTTATGATTGAACTGTTTCAATCACAGAAATATCTACAAGCTGAAGCAGACAATGTAGTCCGCGAACTGCAGCTAGAGGAACTGCTCGGATCCATTGGGCATCCAATCAGAGTGGGTAGTACAGCAATGGGGCTTATGGTGCGGCGGGACATCGACATAACCGTTGTTTGTTCCAAGCTGGATGCCCATACGCTCGAGGCCTTCAGCGCCGTAGCTGCCCGACTCATTCAGAAGCCAACAATCGTGTCGGCGGTACGCTTTCGGAACGATTGTGGCGGCTGGAATGCTGAGCCCGAAAAATATCCAGATGGTTTGTATCTTGGATTAACGGTCCGAGCTCAGAACGGCGCAAACTGGACGCTTGATATCTGGCTAGTCGATCAGCCCGAAAGGCAACCTGACGTGGCGCATCTCAAGACCCTGTTGCCACGCATCACGGATGAACATCGCAGAGTGATCCTCCAGATAAAGCAGGTGTTGGCAGATAGGCCAAAAAGCATTGATAGCGTTCCCAGCGTTCTTGTGTACGAGGCGGTCGTGGATCACAGCATCCAAACCGTTGAGCAATTTGATGACTGGTGCCGTGACCACCCTGTGTGACGCGAAACCGTCTGAGATTTTCCCAATTGATGCCTGCATTTCTTTGGTCTCGCACGAGACGTGCGCACCCTGTGATCATCGACAGCGACAACTCATCGTGGCCTCAGTGTAGAATGTCGCCAGCCCGTCGCGTCCGACGGATATCGACATTTTCTGCGTCGCTTGACGGCTCTTCGGGCCGACAGGGCCTTTCAACTTCGGGCTTGGCCCTTTGGGCGGCAGCCAGAGTTAAGCCCGACATGCTGCCTTCCTACTCGCGCTGCAAGCGCCGAGGCGAACAGACAGTCAGGCCCGCATCCGAGTGTAGGCCTGTGTATATGCACATACATGCATGGAGACGCGTTTCAGATTTTGGCCGATGTGACCCGACGCCGCGTGATCGACGCGCTGGCTCGCGGAGAGCGGCAGGTCAACGACATCGTTGCCGAGATCGGCATTCACCAATCGGGTGTGTCACGTCACCTCCGCATCCTCAACGAAGCTGGATTCGTTGCCGTGCGAGCAGATGGGCAGCGGCGGCTCTACTCGTTGAAGCCCGACCGCTTCCGTGAGTTGGACGAGTGGCTCGCCAAGTATCGCAAGCTTTGGGAGGCGCGGCTTGATCGCTTTGGTGCCGCGCTCAAGACACGCCAGCAGAATCGTAGTGAAAAAGGAGTAGAAGATGACTGATCAGATCGAGGCGCATATCGTCGTCGAGCGGACCTTCAAGGCTAACGTTCAGGAGTTGTGGGCGCTCTGGACAACGAAGGATGGCTTCGAGTCCTGGTGGGGACCCGAGCAGTTCCGTGCCGATGTTCGCACGATCGAAGCGCGCGTTGGCGGCGCGCTGCACTATGACATGGTGGCCGATACGCCCGAGGCGGTAGCGGCCATGGAGGCCATGAACGCGCCCACTGTGCAGCCGTGCCGGGGCACGTTCAGCGAGTTCAAGCCGGTTGAGCGGCTGGTGCTCGCCCAGGTCATCGATTTCTTTCCCGATGTCGCGCCATACGACAGCACGATAGCCGTGGCCTTCTTTCCCCTTGGGGACGGGCGCGTGCGCATGATCGTCACGCTGAGCCAGATGCACGATGCCGCTACCACGGCCATGCAAAGAAAAGGCTTTGCCAGCCAACTCTCCAAATTGGAGCGCCGTTACGCGCGGGAGGATAGCTAAAGGCGGCAGGATCGGCGAAGAGCAAGTCGAGCCGCGAATGCCGGCCGACAAACTCCAGAGAGATTTCGAGACAATCAACGCGGCAGGGTCCGGAGTCGATCTGGACGGCCACGTCGCGCAACTCGCAGCTCTCTAACCGGTTTTAGGATTTCTGCGACAACTAGGCCGAAAGGCGCCAACACCGATCAATTAGGTCGGCGTTGTGCAACGATATAAGGAGGTGCCACACGATGAACCGGCCATCCCCAGTTTTTATCATCACTGGCGCAATGGCGTCAGGAAAGTCAACAGTTGCTATGGCATTGGCTAAACGGTTCGAGCGTTCAGCATATGTCGAGGGCGATGCTTTCCTACGGATGATGATCAACGGCACAGCAAACATGGGACCAGTCCTTGACGCGGAGGCGCTGGCGCAACTGAACCTCCGGCACCAACTTGCAACGGATGCCGTACGGCGCTTTGTCCAATCCGGTTTCACCGTCATTTACGAAGATATTCTCATCGGAAACCACCTATTGTTGGCCGTTGAACGGCTAGGCGATCTGGTGCCCCACGTCGTCGTTTTGACGCCCTCTGTCGAGGCTTTGGTCGAAAGGGATCGAGGGCGCAGCAAAACCGGCTACTCGGAGAAATTTCCTCCGCGTGTTCTCGCTGACGCTCTTGTCAATGAAACGCCCCGGATTGGCACCTGGATCGATACAACCGATATGAGTGTAGAAGATGTCGTCGCCACCATCCTGGAGGCATATCCGGCTCCCCTAGCAATTCCGTATGACCGCAAAGGGCCGTAAGCGGAAGAACGAAGTAGAGTAAAACACGGGAATTTTGCGACAGCCAGATCAAAACAGCTCCGCTGACGCGGTAGCGGAACGGAGTATGTGTAATGCCTAAAACCGAGCATATCGACCTGGCTCCCGATCAGGTCCAGAGTTTCATTGACGACGGTTTTGTCAAAATCGAAAATGCCTTCAGTGCCGATCTTGCGAAGCAAGGCAGGGACGAGTTGTGGGCCGATATAGGGCTATCCCCAGACGAACCCGAGAAATGGGTTCAACCCGTTATTCGGGTGGGGTCTAAGTCCTCGCTCCCCTTCGTAGAAGCCGCGAACACGCCGCAACTGCACAAAGCCTACGATCAGCTCGTTGGGGAGGGGCGCTGGGTTGCTCCCAAGGGCCTCGGAACCTTTCCGATCCGCTTCCCCTCACCAGAATCCCCCGGTGACGATGGTTGGCATGTGGATGTGAGTTTTGGAACCGACGATCCGGATTTCATGGAGTGGCGGGCCAACGTGAAGACTAGCGGACGCGCATTGCTGATGCTGTTCTTGTTTTCGGATGTTGGCCCCGACGATGCGCCGACAAAGATACGGAAAGGCTCACATGCCATCATTGCGCGGGAGCTGCTGCCCTATGGCACAGCCGGCGCAACTCTCCGACAGCTCTCTGCCAATGGTTACGCTTCGACAGAAGATTGCGAGGTGGGACTGGCAGAGGGTGCAGCAGGCACGGCCTATCTGTGCCACCCGTTCTTGGTCCATGCTGCACAACCTCACTGGGGGCAGCGGCCACGCTTCATGGCGCAACCGCCGCTCCTGCCAAAAGGTGAGTTCGATCCGACCCTGCCTCCCTCTCCGGTTCAGGTCGCTATCCGTCGGGCATTTGGGCTGACGTTCTAATCGCATAAACCTGGGGCCGCTACGCGCGGCCCCAGAGTCTCAAGGCGTTTGTCGCGCAACTCCTAAAATCGGCTACAGCGCGGCGAGCTGCGCAAGATGGCCGTTCAGATCGACGCCGGGGCCTGTCGCGTTGATCGTGTCGAAATAGTCATGCCACCCGGAAGCGGCGATGCCTGACACAAGGGCGGCTATCGCCGCCGCGTCGGGAGCGCGCCAGATCGCGAAGAATTTCTGCGATGGAGCATGGAGGGTCGCGGCGTCCGTCTCGCCCAAGGCGATCGCTTCCACCCCAAGGGCCGACAGCGCCGTCATGCCGGAGCCGATGGCCTCGAAAAACTGGCGGCGGCCGTTCTGGTCGAGCGCCAGCCATGCGGGTTTCGGGGAATAGAGTTCGGCCAGATAGTGCGCCATGTGAGCGGTCCTTTCGTATGTCAGCCCTTACGGTCGATGGAGCGCAGGGCGTGCTTGCAGATTCGGGCAGTTGCGGGCGTGGCGCTCTCGGCCGACCATCGGGCGCACAGCGACCGCACCCAATCGGGCCGGTCCTTGCCGGCGTCGTTCAGCCAGTTGCCAACGGAATCCTGCACATAGGGCGCGGGATCGGACCCGAGTGGTTCAAGGATCGGCAATGCCTTTTCCGGCTGTTGCCGCAGCGGGCCGAGATGGGTGCACCATACGCCGCGCGGCCGGGTTGCTTCGCTGGCGAAGCGCCGCAGCCGCTCGGACGGTTCGGCAGTCCAGCCGGCCAGCAGCGTAATGGCGTTGTCGAGATCGGCCGCGATATGCGGGCGAACGGCCATCCACGACCACTCCCGCACCCCGAAATGATGATCGTCGGCAAACGGCCGGATCGCGGCGAGCCGGGCGGAAAGCGTCATGTCGTCGGCCGCGCCGATCGTGAAACAGGCCCAACCGCGGGCCGTATCGGATACATGGTCGCGCAGCTCGCCCAAGGTGGCGGGGCCGCGCCGCTCATGGATCAGGCGCGCGGCCAATGCCATGCGCCGCGAAATCCCTTCCCCGGATGCTTGCCGCATCGCCGTGGCGGCATCCTCCCCGAGTTCGGGTAAGACGGCGCGCATAAGGGCGGCGAAGTCCACAGCCAGGCACTCGGTCAGCGTGGCGGCCTCGACAGCGCCAGCATTGAGCAGGGCGAGGCGGGCCGGTTCAATATCCGTGACACGTTTTCCCGACCGGCCAGCACTCACCGGGGATTGCCAGCAGCAACGGCCGCGCTGTCCTTTGCCGGAATCGCCACGTTGCGCCAGACCCGCCGCAGCATGCCGCTAAGGGCCTCGCGCTCGTGCTGTTCGAATCCCGCGAACAGGGAGCTAATCCATTGGCTATGTTCATTCAACAGATCGAGCGCCACGGCCTGCCCTTTAGCCGTCAGCCGCACCGATACCTTGCGCCGATCTTCCCTGTCACCATGACGGGCAAGGAAGCCGTCCCGCTCCAATCCATCGAGAAGGCCGGTAATCGTGGCGCGCGTGACGCCGGCCCGTTCGGCCAGCTCGTGCGGCGCAAGCCCTTTCGGCAGATCGCGCAGCAGGAGCAACAGAACGAATTTCCCTTCCGAGAGATGATGCGGTGCGAGGCGCACAGCGCAAGCCCGGTCGATGCCCGAGGCCAGCGCCAAGACCTCGAAACAGAGCCGCATATTGTCCGTGTCCCGCTGTCCACGGCGTTGCGCCTCATCGAGCAAGGCAAGGTGTTTTCGTTCGAGCAGCGTCATGCGGCAGCATATAGTATGTCACCTAATCACAAGTCAATGTCGCCGTCCGCAGTGGCCCGGATTCCGGGCCGGGAAGTGTCGCGAAAGTCTGTCGCACAAGTTTGACTTGTGCACACGACTTTTGCGACAGTAATTCCCCTGAAAAATCAACACAGGCGATTTTGTCGCGAAACTTAGCATTTCAGTTGGGTGGGGTCGAAATCATATCGCGCCACAAGCGGCGGCACGGGAGGGATTCGGACCGCTGCGACATACCGAACGGCAGCGCCCCCACCCAATCCTGACAAGCCGAATTGCGGTGACGCCCGCATAACTGAGGGTGCCGTCAGCGTATGTATGCGAATGCGGCACGCTACGTCCCACCGATCTCCCCCCATGGTCCGCCAAGTGACGACACGGCAAACCATGGAGGATTTTATGCGCGCACGCCGCACTCGTGAGGAGAGGTCGCTCCCGCACAGTCTTCCCGACGATCTTTTCGACTACGCCGACGATCCCGCGCCCTGTAGAGGCCAGTCGCACCGCAGTACCTTGCCGGATAGCGCCAACAACTCCGCCCTCACCGTTATCGACGACTGGCCCGATTTTGTGCCGGTCACGGAGACGGAGATCGACATATTTGAGCGATATTTCGGCGACGCTCTCGACCGGTTGTTCTGCCCCATCGACGCCAAGCACGAAAATGACGGCTTGCGTTCGTTAACAACAGATGTTAACGATAGGCCATGAGCGAGGATCGTGACCCGAGCCTCGACACACTTCTGGACCTCGACGGCCAGGTGCTCGTTGTCGATCCCGAGGGCGGTCATTGGGTGAAGTTCGTCGTCACCCGTGTTCCGGTTTCTCCGGAAAAGCCCCACGGCCTCGATTACTCGCTCACGCTTCACGGGCCTTCGGGCGAACGGCTGGTCGGGTTTGATAATGCCCATCCAGTAGTCCGAGGCAGACGCGGCGAGCCGATGGACCATCGCCACCGCCTCCAGACCGTGAAGCACTATGCCTACGAGGACGCGGCCACGTTGCTGGCCGATTTCTGGCAGGCGGTGGATGCGGTGTTGAAGGAGCGAGGCGTACTATGACCACCTTGAAAGTCGGGATCGCCGACTACGATGAGATGAAGGCCCGCACCATGCGGATTGCGCGCGGCGAGGAAAAGCCGCCGACGGACGATCCGAAGGTCTGGTTCACCTCAACCGAATCCTTTGCTCAAGTGCTCTCAAGCGGCAATCGCGACCTGCTGCGCACGATCGTGGAGAAGACCCCGGCCTCCTTGGAGGAACTGTCGCAGATGACCGGGAGAGCCAAATCCAGTCTGTCCCGGACCCTCAAGACAATGGCTCAATACGGCCTCGTCCGCATGGAAAAGGGTCAGGGCCTAAAACTCGTCCCAAAGGTCGAGCATGACTGTGTGGAACTGGTCTTGCCGCTCACAACCGCCAAAGGCGCCCAGAAGGCCGTGGGAGGCGCACGATGAATATTCACAGTCCTGATGTCGCGCAGCGCGCAGCCCTCTATCTTCGCGTTTCCACGACGCGGCAGGCCGAACATGATGTGTCGATCCCTGACCAACGCCGGCAGGGTGAAACATGGTGTGCCTCGCGTGGCTTTCAGCTTGTCGAAACGTTCGTGGAGGCCGGCGCGTCTGCCACCAACGATCGCCGGCCTGAATTCCAACGCATGATCGAGGCGGGAACGACCAAGCCCGCACCATTCGATATCCTCGTGGTCCATTCCTTCAGCCGGTTCTTCCGCGACCACTTCGAGCTTGAGTTCTACGTCCGCAAGCTGGCGAAAAATGGCGTCAAGCTCGTCTCCATCACCCAGGAGATGGGCGACGATCCCATGCACGTCATGATGCGGCAGATCATGGCGCTGTTCGACGAATACCAGTCCAAGGAAAACGCCAAGCACGTCCTGCGCGCCATGAACGAGAATGCCAGGCAAGGCTTCTGGAATGGCGCGCTGGCTCCGATCGGCTATCGCATTGTCGCGGCCGAGCAGCGGGGATCGAAGACCAGAAAAAGCTGGAGATCGACCCGCTGCACGCCGACACGGTGCGGCTGATCTATCGGCTGTTCCTCGAAGGCGACGGCAACACCGGCCCGCTCGGCGTCAAGGCGATCACCTGCAATCTCAACGAACGCCGCTTCTTCACCCGCGACGGTGGACGCTGGGGCCTCGCGCAAATCCACGCGATCCTGACCCGCACGACTTATATCGGAGAGCACAGGTTCAATACGCGCTCGCACAAAAACCGGGAAAGGAAGCCGGAGAGCGAAGTTTCAATCATGGCCGTTCCGCCCCTGATTGACCGCGAAATCTTCGATGCGGTGCAGGCCCGTCTGAAATCACGCAATCCCATGGTGACGCCCGCGCGTATCACCAGCGGCCCAACGCTCCTGACCGGCATCTGCTTCTGCGCCAAGTGCGGCGGCGCGATGACACTCCGCACCGGCAGGGGCAGCGCGGGCGGAACCTATCGCTACTACACCTGCTCGACGAAGGCGCGGCAGGGCAAGACCGGCTGTGCCGGCCGCACGATCCCGATGGACAAGTTGGACGATCTGGTCGCGAACCATCTCCAAGATAGGCTCCTTCAGCCCAAGCGACTGGAAACGGTCCTCACCAGTCTCCTCGACCGTCGCGAGGAGCGGACCGAGCGCCGTCGCGAACATCTCGCCGAACTCAACCGGCGAATCACGGAGACGGACCAGCGGCTCAATCGACTTTACGACGCCATCGAAGCGGGTCTCGCTGATCTGAACGATTCGGTACTTAAAGAGCGTATGGCTGGCCTCAAGGCGATTCCGGATCAGGCCACGAC
>NZ_JBFUIP010000148.1:0-14312 GCF_056401815.1 Aminobacter sp. P4_D5
GATCAGTGGTGCCCTTGATCAGAACCACCTTCTTCTCAGGCTTGACGCCTTCACGGCTGATCTTGATATTGATGTAAGGCATTCTTGTGCTCGCGTTTCATGTCAGTCAGTTCGATTGCAGATCGAAGTGAAAAATCTTCGACATGATCTGCCAGCGGCCTTCGAGTTTCACCAGGGTAAGCAAATCGGTGAAGAGCTTCGGCTCAATGGCGCAGTTGAGCCGGACAAAAGCCGTAACTGGACCAGCGAACTCGATGGAAACGATGCGGTCGATCCTGGGCTCCGAGCGGCTGGCCCGGCGAGGCGGCGAGCCTGCCGCCTGACACTCGCTACCTTGAGAAGACGATCGACGTCAGCATTTCGATCTCCGAAATCCCACATTGGCAGAACGGGTGTGGCCCGCCTATTCTCAAGCAAATCTGGCAAATCAAATTTGGAATGAGCAATCCATGGCATTGCATACCCGACCCGCGCAGCCGCAAGACGCAAGCGCGATGGCGCGAATCCTGAACGAAATCATCGAGATCGGAGGAACGACGGCGCACCGCGAACCGTTCGATGAGCAGCGCATTATCAACTACTTCATCTCGCCGAAACTCGGAATCAGCTGCTTCGTGGCATTGGATGGCGAGCAGCTGTTGGGGTTCCAGTCGCTCGAATGGTCCGACCCGGACTGGCCGGGCGATCGGCTGCCGGCCGACTGGGGCATAGTCGCTACCTTCGTCGATCCGCACGCGCACAAGAGAGGCGCTGGACGGGCATTGTTCGCCAACACGGTGGAAGCCGCGAAAAAGGCCGGCGTCAGCTTCATCGACGCCACCATTCGCAAGGAAAACACCGGCGGCCAGGCATTTTATCAGGGGATCGGCTTCACCGACTATCGCGAAGGAGCCGAGACCGTTTCCAAGCGGTTCGCGCCACTCTGAAAGGAAGGTCCTCTTTTGCGGCGCTTGGATGTTGTCGATGGCCTGACCTCGACATGCAGGCGCCAGCTACCCGTCAACGACTTGTCAGTAGACGGCGGCAAGGCCAGCTTGACGATGGACAGCCGCGCTGCGCCAAGCTACCCGTATCGCCATGAAAAAAGGCGATCATCTCTTCCTTGTCGACGGCTCCGGCTACATCTTCCGCGCCTATCACGCGCTGCCGCCGCTGACCCGCAAATCCGACGGCCTGCCGGTCGGCGCGGTCTCGGGTTTCTGCAACATGCTGTGGAAGCTGATGCTCGATGCGCGCAACACCGATGCCGGTGTCGTGCCGACCCATTTCGCCGTCATCTTCGACTATTCTTCGAAGACCTTCCGCAACGAGCTGTACCCCGAATACAAGGCCAACCGCTCGGCACCACCTGAGGATCTGATCCCGCAATTCGGCCTGATCCGCCAGGCGACCAAGGCCTTCGAGCTGCCCTGCATCGAGATGGAAGGTTTCGAAGCCGACGATCTGATCGCAACCTATGCGCGGCTTGCCTGCGAGGCCGGCGGCGACACCACCATCGTTTCGTCCGACAAGGATCTGATGCAACTCGTCGGCCCCACGGTGTCGATGTACGATCCAATGAAGGATCGCCAGATCAACATCCCCGAGGTCATCGAAAAGTGGGGCGTGCCGCCCGAAAAGATGATCGATCTTCAGGCGCTGACCGGCGACTCCGTCGACAACGTGCCGGGCGTGCCCGGCATTGGGCCTAAGACCGCAGCACAGCTGCTCGAGCAGTTCGGCGACCTCGACACACTGCTTGCCCGCGCCTCCGAGATCAAGCAGGACAAAAGGCGCCAATCGATCATCGACAATGCCGAAAAGGCGCGCATTTCGCGTGAACTGGTTCGGCTCAAGCTCGACGTGCCGGTGACCGATGCGCTCGAAGACTTCGTGCTGCAGCCGCCCAACGGGCCAAGGCTGATCGGCTTCCTCAAGACGATGGAATTCACCTCGCTGACCAGGCGCGTGGCCGAAGCCACCGGCACCGAGGCCGGCGAGATCGAGCCCGCGCCTGTCACCGTGCAATGGGGCGCCGATGCGCACGGGCCGGATGTCGGCTCGGGAGCAGCGCCCGCGACCTCCAGTGCAGCAGTTCCTGCAGCAGATGCGAACGGCGGCAACGCCGCCCCCTCACCCGCCGATAGCGGCAGCAGCGGACTGGACACCCCCACAGCCCTCGCCAACAAGCTGGCGGCAGCGGCAGCGGCGGAAAAGTTCGACCACGCCACCTATGTCACCATCCGTGACCTCGCGACGCTGAAGGCCTGGGTGGCCGAAGCCACTGAAGCCGGAATCATGGCCTTCGATACCGAGACCAATTCGCTCGACCCGATGCAGGCCGAACTGGTCGGTTTTTCGCTTGCTACAGCACCCGGCCGCGCTGCCTATGTGCCGCTTGCCCACAAGAGCGGGCGCGGCGATCTTCTGGGCGGCGGGCTGGTCGAAAACCAGATTCCAGTGCGCGACGCCATCGCCGTGTTCAAGCCGCTGCTCGAAGATGCTTCCGTGCTGAAGATCGCGCAGAACCTGAAATACGATCTCGTGGTGATGAACCGCTACGGCATCGACATCAGGTCGTTCGACGACACGATGCTGCTATCTTATGTGCTCGACGGCGGCACCAATGGTGGCCACGGCATGGACCCGCTGTCGGAAAAATGGCTTGGCCACACGCCGATTGCCTTCAAGACCGTCGCCGGTTCCGGCAAGAGCTTCGTCGGCTTCGACCAGGTCGACATCGACAAGGCCACCGCCTACGCCGCCGAGGACGCCGACGTGACGCTGCGCCTGTGGCGCGTGCTCAAGCCGCGCCTGGCCGCCAAGGGTCTTGCGTCGGTCTACGAACGGCTGGAACGTCCGCTGGTGCCAGTGCTGGCACGGATGGAACAGCGCGGCATCTCGGTCGACCGCCAAATCCTGTCGCGCCTGTCGGGCGAACTCGCTCAGGGTGCTGCCCGTCTGGAAGACGAAATCAACAATCTCGCTGGCGAGCGCTTCAACATCGGTTCGCCCAAGCAGCTCGGCGACATCCTGTTTGGCCGCATGGGCCTGCCGGGCGGCACCAAGACCAAGACTGGCCAATGGTCGACCTCTGCCCAGGTGCTCGAAGACCTCGCCGCCGAAGGCCACGAGCTGCCGCGCAAGATCGTCGACTGGCGACAGCTGACCAAGCTGAAATCGACATACACCGACGCCCTGCCTGGCTTCATCAATCCCGAGACCAAGCGCGTCCACACCTCCTACGCGCTCGCCGCCACCACCACGGGCCGGCTGTCGTCGTCGGACCCGAACCTGCAAAACATCCCGATCCGCACCACCGAAGGGCGCAAGATCAGGACCGCCTTCATCGCCGACAAAGGCAACAAGCTGATCTCGGCCGACTACAGCCAGATCGAGCTGCGCGTGCTTGCCCATGTCGCCGACATCGGCCAGCTCAAGCAGGCCTTCGCGGACGGCGTCGACATCCATGCCATGACCGCGTCCGAGATGTTTACGGTGCCGGTCGCAGGCATGCCTTCGGAAGTGCGCCGGCGCGCCAAGGCGATCAATTTCGGCATCATCTACGGCATCTCGGCCTTCGGCCTCGCCAACCAGCTGTCGATCCCGCGCGAAGAAGCCTCGGATTACATCAAGAAGTATTTCGAACGCTTCCCCGGCATCCGAGCCTATATGGACGAGACCAAGGCGTTCTGCCGCGACAACGGCTATGTCGAGACCATCTTCGGCCGCCGCATCCACTACCCGGAAATCCGCTCTTCCAATCCTTCTGTTCGGGCCTTCAACGAGCGCGCCTCGATCAATGCGCGCCTGCAGGGCACGGCCGCCGACATCATCCGCCGCGCCATGATCCGCATGGAGGACGCCCTTGTCGCCGCCAATCTGTCGGCGCGCATGCTGCTGCAAGTGCACGACGAACTGATCTTCGAGACCGTGGAGAGCGAAGTCGCTGCAACCATCCCGGTCGTGCGCCATGTCATGGAAAACGCCGCCATGCCGGCGGCGTCGATGTCGGTGCCGCTGCATGTCGATGCCAACGCGGCCGACAGCTGGGACGAGGCGCACTGAGATGGCGCTCGCAACGTCGTCGAACCTTTCGACGTTGCTCTCCTTCGCGCTGACGTCGCTCATCATCGAGCTGACGCCGGGGCCGAACATGACCTATCTGGCACTGGTGTCGGCCAGCGAAGGCCGGCGCGCGGGCTTCGCAACCGTGGCCGGCATCGCGCTCGGCCTCGYCACCATAGGCATCATTGCCGCCCTCGGCGTCACCGAACTGATCCAGGCTTCCGACCTGCTCTACGAAGGGCTGCGATGGGCCGGCGTGCTGTTTCTGCTTTATCTCGCATGGGAAGGCTGGAAAGGCGGCGGTGAGGCCATCGCAAACGACAGCGACGCCGACCGGCGCTATTTCACGCGCGGGCTCGTCACCAACCTGCTCAACCCGAAGGCTGCGGTCTTCTACGTCGCGGTGCTGCCGACCTTCATCGTCGCCGATCGCCCGGTGCTGTCGCAGACGATCACGCTGACCGCGATCTATGTCGCGGTTGCAACCGGCATCCATGCGCTGATCGTCGTGCTTGCGAGCCGGCTCGAACCGCTGCTCAACGACGCGCGCATAGAAACCATCGCACGGCGCGCGCTTTCGGCTCTGCTGGCGGCGGTTGCGATCTGGTTTGCGTTTTCGACGGCGCGGTAAATCTTACGCGGCGAGTGCCGCGCATTTGGCGCAGGTGCCACGGAATTCGATGACAGCCTTCTTGGCGACGAAGCCGGTCGAACCGACCCAATCATCCAGGCGCTTGCCGATCAGCTCATCGGAGATTTCCGTGACCTGGCCGCAGGTGTCGCAGATGGCGAAGGCCGTCATGCGGTGGTTGTGATGGCTGTGGTCGTGCGGCTCAGAACAGGCGACGAAGGCGTTCAGGCTTTCCAGCCGATGGACAAGCCCGTCCTTCAGCAGCACCTCAAGCGCGCGGTAGACCTGCAGGGGCGCGCGGAAGCCCTCGTCGCGCAGCTGGTCGAGCAGCGTGTAGGCGCTGAGCGGCCCGGTCGCCACTTCGAGTTTCTCCAGAACCTTTTGCTGGTTCTTCGTCAGCGTAGCCCGCGCCGCCATTTTTCCGTTTGCACCTTCCTCGGCCAGGCCAATGCCCGGACGGAACAATCCATCGCCTAAGATGGCGATTGGACAAGGGTTTTGCTAGCGCGTCCGGCCGGCAAAGACAATCTGCCCCAAAGGCAAGCGGCGGGAACGCCCGCCGCCTGCACGTTCACAAGCTTTGGCTTGGGCTCACTTCTTCGGCCGTGCCGGGCCTTCGCGCTCGGACGAACGCGCCCAGAGGTTGATGTCGGCCTCGCGGGCATAGGTATCGATCTCGGCCAGTTCGGCGTCGCTGAAGGTCGCATTCTTCAGCGCGCCAACGCAATCCTCGACCTGCTCGGGGCGGCTTGCGCCGATCAGCGCCGAGGTGACGCGACCGCCACGCAACACCCAGGCCAGCGCCATCTGCGCCAGTGTCTGGCCGCGGCGTTCGGCAATGCCGTTGAGCGCGCGGATATTGGCGAGGTTCTTGTCGTTGAGGAAGGCCGGCCGCAGCGACTTGCCTTGTGCGGCGCGACTGTCTTCGGGCACGCCCTTGAGGTACTTGCCGGTCAACATGCCCTGCGCCAGGGGCGAAAACACGATCGACCCGATGCCGAGCCCGTCGAGGGCGTCGAGCAGGCCATCGTCCTCGACCCAGCGGTTGATCAGCGAATAACTCGGCTGATGGATCAGGCATGGCGTGCCCAGACGCTTCAGAATGTCGGCCGCTTCGCGGGTGCGCTGGGCGTTATAGGAGGAGATGCCGGCGTAAAGCGCCTTGCCCGAGCGGACCGCATGATCGAGCGCGCCCATGGTTTCTTCCAGCGGCGTGTCCGGGTCGAAGCGGTGCGAATAGAAGATGTCGACATAGTCGAGCCCCATGCGCTTCAGGCTCTGGTCGAGGCTCGCCAGCACATATTTGCGGCTGCCCCACTCGCCGTAAGGCCCCGGCCACATGTCGTAGCCGGCCTTGGTCGAGATGATCATCTCGTCGCGCAGACCGGCGAAATCGGTACGCAGGATCTCGCCGAACGCCGTTTCGGCCGAACCGGCGGGCGGGCCATAATTGTTGGCGAGATCGAAATGGGTGATGCCGAGGTCGAAGGCCTTTTGGCAAATGTCGCGCTTGGTCTTGTGCGGCGTGTCCTCGCCGAAATTGTGCCACAGCCCGAGCGAGATCGCCGGAAGCTTGAGCCCCGAACGGCCGCAGCGGTTGTAGACCATGTTTTCGTAGCGATTGGCGGCCGGCTGCCAGGTCATGATGCTGTCCTCGGAAAAAAGGGGAATCGGCGCTTTCGCACCGCTCCCCCTTCTTAGCTCATTTTGGCGCGGCGAGGAGCCCCCTTGCTGCTGCCGGCCCAAGCGGCTCCGGCCGTTCGCAGGTCGTCTGCATCTCGACAAACTTCTTCGTCTCGCCCGATTTCAGGATACCGGTCATCACGTCGATGACGTGATTGGCGAGTTCGAGCGAGCAGCGGTGCGGCCTGCCCTGCATGATCGCCAGTGCCATGTCGGCCAGGCCCGCCGTGCGGTAATTGGCCATCATGCCGTGCGCGTGCTTCTCGTTGGCCCTGGAGAACGGGTGATCCCATTTCGGCAGCGTCTTCACCGGCTTTTCGCCCTTGGTGTAACGCAACTCGCCGCCGAAGAAATTGGGGTCCGGCATGTGGATCGTGCCCGCCTCGCCATAGAGTTCCATCGGCGAATGGGCGTTGTCCCAGACATCCCAGCTGGCGTTGAAGGTCAAGACCGCCCCGCTCTCAAACTCCATCAGCGCGAGGATCGTGGTCGGTGTCGTCACCGGGATCTTTTCGCCGGCACGCGGCTTTGACGAGATCGTGCGTTCCTTGGCCGGAATCGATGACAAAGCGGCAACACGTTTCACCGGCCCGATCAGCTGGACGAGATTGGCGATGTAGTAGGGTCCGAGGTCGAGGATCGGCCCGCCGCCCGGTTGGAAGAAGAAGTCGGGATTGGGGTGCCAGTGCTCCATGCCGTGGCTCATCACATGGCAGGTGCCCGAGGTGATCTTGCCCAGCTTGCCTGTGTCGATCAGATGGCGCGCCAACTGGTGCGAGCCGCCCAGGAAAGTGTCGGGCGCCGAACCGATGCGCACGCCCTTCTTTTCCGCGCGCTTCTTGAGGTCAAGCCCGTCCTTGATCGCCAGAACGAACGGCTTTTCCGAATAGACATGCTTGCCGGCGTCGATCGCCTGCTTGGAGACCTCGTAGTGTACCGCCGGAACGGTCAGATTGACGACGATGTCGATGTCCTTTGACGCCAGCAGTCCTTCGACCGTCTCGGCGCGCAGCTTGAATTCCTTCGCCCTTGCTTTCGCCGCATCCATGTTGATGTCGGCGCAGGCCCGCATCTCGATGCCCTTGAACTCGGGGGCGCGCGCAAAATAGGTCTTCGAGATGTTGCCGCAGCCGATCACCCCGACGCCGAGTTTCCTTGCCATATGATGCTCCCTAAAAGGTCTTGGCGGCTTTGATCGAGCGACGCGCGAAGCGTTCGAAATCGGCCGGATTGTCGTGTTCCATGACGAAATATTTTGCCGGCGTGCGCTTGCGCAGAGCTGTCACCAGCCCCGCCCAGTCGACCGTGCCGTGGCCGACATCGGACCAGCCATCCTCGTTGGCCGCCTCGCCCTGGGAGGCAATGTCCTTGACGTGAACGGCCATGATTCGCGGGCCGAACTCCTCGATCCAGTGCAACGGATCGGAACCGCCACGGATCACCCAGGCGACATCCATCTCCCAGCCGATCTCGGGCGCGGCCGCAAAGATCATGCGCTGGGGCATCGAGCCATATTTGAACGGCACGAATTCGAAATCATGGTTGTGCCAGGCAAAGTCGAAACCGGCCTTGTGGGCTGTGTCGCCGACACGCGCCAGCCTGCGTCCGAAATCGCGCCAACCCTCGGCATCGACAGGCCGATCCGACGCTTCGAGATAGGGGCAGGCCATCAGCTTCATGCCCAGAGTGGTGGCGATATCGGCTGCGCGCCCAAAATCCTTTTCCAGCAGGTCGATGCCGAAATGGCCGCTCGGCATGGTGAGGCCGTTCTTGTCGAGCTCGTCGCGAAACGCCTGCGGGTTCTCGTAGACCCCGCCAAAGCCCTCGACCTGTGCGTAGCCGAGTGAAGCGAGCGTCTCGAGCACATTCTCCCAAGGCTGGAAGTTGCGGGCGCTGTAGAGTTGAAATGACCAGTCCATGTTCTTTGTCCGGTTGGGTTGATGTCAGATGCGGTTGCCGCTTTGGCCGTCAAACAGCGAGGCGCGCGCCGGATCGAAGCCGATGCGGAGCTGTTCGCCTGAGTGCAGGTGACGTTCGGCCTCGACGCGGAAAGCAAAGCCCTGGCCGCCGAGCCGCGTCCAGACCAGCGTGTCGGCGCCCATCGGCTCGACGATCTCGACACTGGCGTCTGTGGCGAACGGCATCGCGCGTGCCGCCTCGCCAAGCGCAACATGCTCGGGGCGGATGCCGAAGACCGCCTTGCCGCGTGTCGGATTGCCATCGAAACCATAGCGGCCGAGCGGGATGCTTGTTCCGGCAACCGCGAAGGCAGGCTCCGCACCGGCCTCGACCTCGCCGTCCAGGAAATTCATGCCCGGCGAGCCGAGGAAGCCGGCAACAAAGCGGTTGACCGGGCGGTTGTAGATCACCTGCGGCGCGTCGAGTTGCTGGATCACCCCGCCCTTCATCACAGCTATGCGATCGGCCAGCGTCATCGCCTCGATCTGATCGTGGGTGACGTAGATCATGGTGTTGGCGAGCTTCTGGTGCAGCCGCTTGATCTCGACGCGCAGCTCCGAGCGTAGCTTGGCGTCGAGATTGGACAGTGGCTCGTCGAACAGAAACACGTCGACATCGCGCACCAGCGCCCGCCCGATCGCCACACGCTGGCGCTGGCCGCCCGACAGGGCCGCCGGCTTGCGCTTGAGCAAGGGTTCGATCTGCAGGATTTCGGCCGCGCGGGCGACACGCTTGGCGATCTCGTCCCTGGCGATGCCCGCCGTCTTCAGCCCGAACGACAGGTTCCCCTCGACGGTCATCTGCGGGTAGAGCGCATAGGACTGGAACACCATGCCGATGCCGCGGTCCTTGGGCTCCTCCCAGGTGACGTTCTTGCCGTTGATGAAGATCTGGCCTTCCGACACGTCGAGCAGGCCAGCGATGCAGTTGAGCAACGTCGACTTGCCGCAACCTGAGGGGCCGAGCAGTACCAGGAACTCGCCTTCCGGCACGTCGAGATTGAGCGCCTTCAACACGTCGAAGGTACCGAAACTGAGCGAGACATCCTTGACCACGACGCTTGTCATGCCCTCACCCCTTGACCGCGCCGGCGGCGATGCCGCGCACGAAAAGCTTGCCGGAAATGAAGTAGATGACGAGCGGGACCAGCCCCGTCAGCAGGGTTGCCGCCATGTTGACGTTGTACTCCTTCACGCCCTGTACGGCGTTGACGATGTTGTTGAGCTGGACCGTCATCGGATAGGTGTCGGGCTTGGTGTAGACGACACCGAACAAGAAATCGTTCCAGATGCCCGTAACCTGCAGGATGATCGCCACTACGAAGATCGGCAGCGACATCGGCAACATGATCCGGAGATAGATGGTCCAGAAGCCGGCGCCATCGACACGCGCCGCCTTGAACAATTCTTCCGGCAGCGAGGCGAAATAGTTGCGGAACAACAGCGTCAGGATCGGCATGCCGAAGATGCAGTGCACCAGCACCAGCCCCCACAGCGAACCGTATAGGCCGATCTCGCGCAGCACTATGACGATCGGATAGAGCATCACCTGATAGGGAATGAAGGCGCCGATCACGAGGATGGTGAAGAAGATGTCGGCGCCCTTGAAGCGCCAGTTGGCAAGTGCGTAGCCGTTGACCGAGGCAATGGCGATCGACAGGAACACCGACGGCACTGTGATGCGCACCGAGTTCCAGAAGCCCCGGCTGAGCCCGTCGCAATTGAGCCCCGTGCAGGCGCTCGACCATGCCTTGACCCAAGGCTCGAAAGTGATCTCCATCGGCGGCGAGAAGATGTTGCCGAGGCGGATTTCCGGCATCCCCTTCAGCGACGTCACCACCATCACGTAGAGCGGCAGCAGGTAGTAGATCGCGACCACCGCGAGCGTGCCGTAGATGAAGATGTTGCGGCGGGAGAATCTGCGCCTCGGTCTTGGCCCGCTGGGTCCGGCAATGGCACCAGCGCGGCCCGACGGGACCGGGGCCGCAGCTATGTCGGGCGCGGCACGAAGGACGTGGTCAACCATGGCGCCGCTTGCTCCCGAATTCGAGATAGGCCCAAGGCACGACAACGATGACCACCGTCAACAGCATCATCGTCGAGGCGGCAAAGCCCTGACCAAGGTTCTGCGCCAGGAACATGTAGTTGTAGACATATTTTGCCGGCACTTCAGACGCGATGCCGGGGCCGCCGCTGGTCTGTGCGACGACAAGGTCGTAGACCTTGACGATGCCGCTCGCGATGATGACCAGCGTGGTGACCAACACCGGCCGCATCATCGGGATGACGATGAAGACATAGGTCTTCCAGGTCGGAATGCCGTCGACGCGCGCCGCCTTCCAGATCTCGCCGTCGATGCCGCGCAGGCCCGCCAGCATCAGGCACATGATCAGCCCGGTGCCTTGCCACAGCCCGGCGATCAGGATGCCGTAAATGACGATATCGGCATTGTAGAGCGGGTCGAAAGTGAAGCTTAACCAGCCGAGATTGCGCACAACCTGCTGGATGCCGAAGTCAGGATTGAGGATCCATTGCCAGGCAAGGCCGGTGACGATGAAAGACAGCGCGAAAGGGTAAAGGAAGATGGTCCGGAAGGTGTTTTCGAAGCGGATCTTCTGGTCCATCAGCGCGGCCAGCAAAAAGCCGATGACCAGCGAAAAGAACAGCGTGCAGACGCCGTAGATGGCGATGTTTTCGACCGCCGTCAGCCAGCGCGGCGTCGCCCACAGGCGCTCATATTGTTCGAGACCAACGAAAGTCGCGCGCGGCAGAAGCTTGGAGTTGGTGAAGGARTAAAACACCGTCCAGGCCGTGCCACCAACGAAGATCACCAGCGCGGTCAAGATCATCGGGATCGACGCGATCTTGGCGCTCAGGTTTCGAAACAACCGGCTCGGCCGGCCCGCCTCGGTCGGGGTCATCGGTCGGGTTCCATGGTGCTTTGGGCAATCTGCCGGTCCCTCCCCTCAGGGACCGGCAGAGCGCCGCTGTCAGCTGCCGCATCAGAACGAGGTCCACCCACCCCGGCGAACAGCCGAAGTGTCTGTCGCTCTAGTCCGCAGCGGCGATGATTGCGGCAAAGCGCTTCTGTGCGTCCGCCGGCGTCAGTTGTTTGTTGGCGAAGAACTCGACGAACAGGTCGTTGACCTGGGTGACCGAGTCTGCCGACATCAGCTGGTCCGGGGCAGCGATGATGTTGCCCTTGGCCAGGATCTCGAGTCCCTTTTTCATGCAGTCATTGGCGGCCTTCAGATCGACATCGCCACGAACCGGCAGCGAGCCCTTCTTGAGGTTGAAGGCAACCTGCGTTGCCGGCGACAACATCACCGAAGCCAGCACCTCCTGCGCCTTGGCCTTTTCAGGATCGGTCTGCTTGGGGAAATAGAAGGCATCGCCGCCGGTCGAGATGATCTCGTGAACGCCGAGGCCCGGCAGGCAGGTGTAGTCCTTGCCAGCTGTCTGCCCGGCAATCTGGAACTCGCCCTGGGCCCAATCGCCCATGATCTGGCCGCCAGCCTTGCCGTTGATGACGAGCGACGTCGCCTGGTTCCATTCCTGGACATTGGACTTGGCCGACATGGCGCGCGCCTGGTCGGCCGCGGCAAAGACCTTGGCCATCTCGGGGCCAGCGGCCAAGGCGGCGTCCTTGTCGCCAAACACTTTCTGGAAAGTCTCAGGTCCGGCGAGCGCCACGAGGATCACTTGGAAAGCAAGCGTCGTCTGCCAGGGCTGCTGGCCAAGCGCGAGCGGCACGATGCCGGCCTTTTCCAGCGCTGGAGCGGCTGCCACGAACTCGTCCCAGTTCTTCGGCACGGCAACGCCAGCGTCGGCGAAGGCTTTGTTGGAAAGCCACAGCCATTGCTGCGAGTGGATGTTGACCGGCACGCAATAAATCTTGCCGTCCAGCGTACAGCCATCGAGCAAGCTCTTGGGGTGGATGAAGTTGGCCCAGCCCTCTTTCGCGGCGAGTTCGGTGAAGTCGCGCATCAGCCCGGCCTTGACCAGCTCTTCCGCCTGGCGTCCATGGTTGAACTGGGTAGCACCCATCGGGTCGCCGCCAGTGATGCGTCCGATCATGACCGGACGGGCAACGTCGCCGGAGCCGGCAATGGCACCGTCGACCCATTTATTGCCGGTGGCATCGAACGCCTTGGCGAGTTCGGCAACAGCCGCCGCTTCGCCGCCAGAGGTCCACCAGTGCGTCACTTCGAGATCCGTCGCGGAAGCCGAACCGGCGGCCCCAAACGCGACTCCCGCCGCCAATACAGCGGTCGTCAGCCTATAACGCATCGTACTCCTCCCTGAATCTGAAACGTTACAGATTGGGAGGTTAAGCGAAGTCTGGAGACCGCGCAATGGCCGACACGGCAGACAACGCGATTTTGTTCGCGTCTCGAACTAAAGGCGTAAGGTCGCCGACAAGCAACGAACGACTATAATTCCGTCGCAATGCAGCATTTATGGCGCAAATCGCCAATCGAATCAATGGCAGGCGCGCATGCTGCGGCGCACGATTTCTGGGCACCCCAGCCGACATTTCACCCCGCCATTCTATTTCAGCCTGCTCAATCTGTATCGTTACAGTTCTTGCCGGAAGCCCTTGCAAGGTTCATGATGCAAATGCGATATGCGCCGAGCAAGGAATCCGGCGGACATGGCCATGAACGACAAGATACCGCCGGACGAAAGTGTGGAGCAGGCGAGCGGCGGCGAGGCCAATCCGCCGACGCTGAAGACAATCGCCTTCATGACCGGCCTTGGCGTCACGACCGTTTCACGCGCGCTGAAGGATGCGCCCGAAATCGGTGCGGCGACCAAGCAGCGCGTGCAGCTTGTCGCGCGCCAGATCGGCTACCGACCCAACCGTGCCGGGGTGCGCCTGAGAACCGGCAAGACCAACGTCATCTCGCTCGTGCTCAACACCGAAGAGCAGATCGGCGGCTTCGTTTCCGACCTGATCTACGGCATCTCCGAAGCCCTGGCGCAGACGCCCTATCACCTCGTGGTCACGCCCTATTCGCGCAACAACGACCCGCTTGAGCCGGTGCGTTATGTCGTCGACACGGCCTCCGCCGACGGCGTCATCATTTCGCGCACCGAGCCCGACGACAAACGCGTGCGCTACATGACCGAACGCGGCATGCCCTTCGCCGCCCATGGCCGCACGCATATGGGCATCGAGCATGCGTTCCACGATTTCGACAACTATGCCTATTCGGTCGAGGCGGTGAAGAAGCTGGCGAGCCTCGGGCGCAAGCGACTGGCCTTGCTCGCCCCGCCTTCCAATCTCAGCTATTACCAGCACATGCGCGATGGCTTTGCCGACGCGCTGATGGAGCACGGCTTGAGCGAGGTGCCGTTCCCGACCGCCACTGTCGATCACTCGATCGAAGATATCCGCAAGCTCACCGCCGATTTGATGCGCCGCCCCAACCGTCCTGACGGCTTTGTCAGCGGCGCGGGAGCCGGCACGTTTGCGCTGGTCGCAGGTGTCGAGGATGCCGGCTTCAAGCTCGGCCAGGATGTCGACATCGTCTCCAAGCAGTCGTCAAAGCTGCTGCACCTGCTTCGGCCGCAACTCTACGTCGTCAACGAGGACGTCAGGCTTGCCGGCGCAGAGCTTGCGCGCGCCGTGATTGGCCGCATCGCCGGCCGCGACATTGCTTCGCTGCAGAGCCTCAGCAAGCCAAGCGCGGTCGAAGCCTACGAGACGCCGACGCCGACAAATTCGAGCACCTGAGAAAGCCCCTCACCCTTACCCTTGTAACTTGAACGTTGCCGCATCTGCTATTGTTAGCGGTGCGGTGGCGGACGGGAGACCGAAGTTCCTTTGGGACACCAAGCCCGTGGGAGAGCTTGGGTCTTCGTCCGCCGTTCCATCGACCCCGAACAGTCGCCAGGGCCGCAAGCGAAGCCCGATTAGGCAAGGATGGGAGAAGATGGACGCTGCTTTTGTCGTTGTAGGGATCGATGTCTCGAAGGAGCGGCTCGAC
>NZ_JBFUIP010000149.1:0-14277 GCF_056401815.1 Aminobacter sp. P4_D5
CGACTGGGTCGACTGGGTCAAATATTTGATGACGGCCGAAATGCGCTGATTACCCTCGATCAGCAGGATGTCGCCGGGCTCGAGCGTGCGGCGCAGCGTTTCGGCATCGGAMGGCGTGTAGGGCTCGTAGCCGGACGATTCCACCTGCAAGCGTGAAGCGAGCCAGCGGCCGATGCGGTCGAGCAAGGGGTCGGTCTTCTCAGTCATGACGCAGAGGACGTAACATGAGGCGGACGGGCAGCGCCAGTCGGCGAACTATTCGCTCCYTGCGGCCTCGGTCTCTGCGCTGAGATCGTTGCTGCACTTGCTGGCGAGCCCGCGTACCGTGCGTCTGGGCTTGTCTTCGAACAATTCGGCGGCATCGGTGAGACACAGCTTGCGCAAGGCCTTTTCCGAGCGTTTGAGCAGCCGCACCAGATGCTTCGGCTCCGCACTGTCGAAAGGCGCCTCCCTGGCCTCGATCAATGCGCGCATGACGAACATGTCGTGCAGTTCGCCCAGGCTTTCGCCAAGGGCGTCGAGGCGCTCGCGGCGCGGCTTGACCGGCGATGGCCAGAGCTTGCGCAACAAGGAGAGATGGTCGGCGTGCGTCTTCACCGCCTTGCGCAGGTCGTGGAAATCATCGGGCTCGCCGCGCTCACGCACGTGACCAAGCGCCTTGCGGGCGTGCCGCAATGTCGCCAGCGCGCCATCGACGAGCACATCGGCGGCATTCTCCGGCAGATCGGGAAGCACAAGCGTTTCGAGTGCGGCGAGACATGACTGGCATTCGGCAACCGCCTTGTCGAGAACAGCGCCGAGCCCGGCCCCGCCATGGGCGCTTTCGGTGCGATGACGCGCCAGCATCGCGCGGATGCCGGCAAGGCCGGCGGCGTCCGCCTCATTTGGGAAGTCGGCGATCAGGCGGTCGATGGTCTCGATCGAAGCCGTGGCCTGGCGCGGGCCGGAGATCGATTTGGAGATGTCGCGAAAACKGGCGTTTTCGGCTTGGCAGAATGCCTCGTCGCCCGGGCGAACGAGGCGTAGCAGCGCACGAAGTGCCTTGATGCGCTTGCGGGCGCTGTGCAGCGCCTTTTCGGGACTGTAGCGGGCCGTGTTCAGATGCGTGACGATCTTGCCGATCTCCTCGCCTGGGATACGGCGAACCTCTGAGGTAAGCGGCATCAGGGGATCGATGCGAAAGCTCATGCGGCGACCTCCGGGACGTCGCTGAGGGCCAGTGACGCGTTGTAGTAGCGCGGGTCGTCCGTGACCTCCTGGCCGATCCATGCCGGCAATTCCGAAGCCGGGACATCCTCCGGTGTCTCGAGTTCGGCGATGACCAGCCCGCTCAGCTCACCGCCAAAGACGTCGATCTCATAAAGACGGCCACGATGGCTAACATGATGGCGTGTCTTCTCGATGACACGCCCGATGGCGAAATCCTGCATCTCCTCGGCATCGGACAGCGGCACAGGATATTCGAACTCGTCGCGCTCGCGGCCCCTGGAGCCGAATTTGAGGGTGAGCGTCGCCACCTCGCCATCCGAGATGCGCAAACGGACTGAACGTCCTTGGTTGGAGCCCAGATAGAACTGCCGGATTCGGATCTCGGCCTCGACAAAGCTCCGCCACTCCGGTCCCGTTACCAGGAACTTGCGTTCGATTTCCTTTGCCATGGGACCAGTAAAGCGCGGCGCACGACCCAGCGCAACATCGATCTTGACTTTAATCAATCGATTGATTAAATTTGGCGCCATGAGCAAGGCACCAATCCCGCAAACCGCCTCGGCAGCCGACGCGACCCGCATGGCGCTTGTGCTGGCCGCGCTGAGGCTGTTCGGACGTCAGGGCTTCGACGGAACCTCGACCCGCGAAATCGCCACCGCCGCCAACGCCAATATCGGTTCGATCGCTTATCATTTCGGCGGCAAGGAAGGCCTGAGGCTTGCCGCCGCCGACTATATCGTCGCAACGATCCAGTCGATTGCCGGACAGACGCTCGCCGCCAACACCCCAGCCCAGTCCCAGCCGGTTACCGCCGAAGAAGCCGAGGCCCAGATCGAAGCAGCGATCGAACGCATGGTCGGCTTCATGGTGGCGCGCCCCGAGGCCGGCGAGATCGTGCAATTTGTGCTGCGCGAGCTGTCGATGCCCACCGACGCGCTCGACCGCATCTACACCGGCGTGTTCGAGCCGGTGCACCGCAGGCTCTGCCAGCTCTGGTCCGCCGCCACCGGCGATGAAGCCGAGAGCGAACGCACCCGCATCACCGTGTTCATGATGATCGGCCAGGTGCTCTACTTCCGCATCGCGCGCGCTGCCGTTCTGCGCCGCATGGGCTGGGCGGATGTCGGCCCGGCCGAGGCCAGCAAGGTCATTGGCATCGCCAAGGAAAACGTCGCGGCCATCATCGCCGCACGGAAAGCAAGAGAGCCATGAGCATTCTGTGTTCGATCCCCTTTGCCGCTTCGCTGTTTTCTGCATGCGCCGGTCCAACGCCGCTGGCCGTCGGTTATGTCGAGGGCGACTATGTCTTGCTTGCGCCCATCGAGGTTGCCCAGGTGAACGCGATCGCCGTCAGGCGCGGCGACCGCGTTGAAGAAGGCAAGCCCGTGGCCCTGATGGAAGCGGCCGACGCCAGCATCGCAGTGGCGCAAGCCGAGGCAGCACTGGCGCAGGCGAAGGCTTTGCTTGCCGACCTCAAGATCGGCAAGCGGCCAGAAGAGATCGCCGTGCTCGAAGCCGCCGTGCGCTCGGCCCAGGCCCAGGTCGATGAGACGCAGCGCACCTTGATCCGCACACAGGATCTGACCAAGCGCGGCGTCGCGACCCAGGCACAGCTCGACGATGCAAACACGCAACTCGAAGTCGCCCAGGCAGCCATCGGACAGGCCACGGCCAATCTGGCGGTCGGCCGCCTTCCGGCCCGCGTCGAGACGATCAATGCCGCCGAGAACGCCGTCAAGGTCGCGCAACAACAGCTAAGCCAGGCTCAGTGGCGCTTGTCGCAACGAACCATCGCCGCACCCGCACCGGGCCGTGTCACCGACGTCATCCGAAATCCCGGCGACCTTGCCGGCCCCTCGGCGCCGGTACTGGAAATGCTGCCGGACGGTGCGGTCAAACTGATGGTCTACATTCCCGAGACCGACTTTTCCAAGGTCAGCATCGGCACCCGGCTTGCCGTGCGCTGCGACGGTTGCCCAGACGGGCTGACGGCCAAGATCAGCTACGTTTCGCCCGACCCCGAGTTCACCCCGCCAGTCATCTACTCGCTCGAGAACCGCCAGAAGCTTGTCTACCTTGTCGAGGCACGTCCGGAAGACGCCAACTCGGCGTTGCAGCCGGGGCAGATCGTGGATGTGGCACTGGAGGCAGGGAAATAGGGCAATGAGGCAGTAGGGCAGTAGGAAAAACGCCTGCACATATTGCCCTACTGCCCTACTGCCCTACTGCCCTACTCCCTCGCCGGAGGCACCCAATGAACGCCATCGAAGTCAAAAACCTGGTCAAGCGCTTCGGCGACAAGACTGTCGTCGACCACGTCACCATGACGGTGGCCGAGGGCGAGATCGTCGGCTTTCTCGGGCCCAACGGTTCGGGCAAGACCACGACCATTCGCATCATGTGCGGGCTGCTCACGCCCGACGAGGGCGAAGGCCAGGTGCTCGGCCACGATCTGCGGACCGACAGCCTGAAGATCAAGCGCGAAGTCGGCTATATGACGCAGAAGTTCTCGTTCTACGAGGACCTGACGATCGGCGAGAACCTCGAATTCGTCGCCCGCCTCTACAAGCTCAGGCCGGTCGAGGAACATGTCGCGAGAACGCTGGAGGAGCTTGGCCTGACCAGCCGGCGCGACCAGCTCGCCGGCACGCTGTCGGGCGGCTGGAAGCAGCGCCTGGCGCTCGCCGCCTGCATCATGCACAAGCCCAAGCTGTTGCTGCTCGACGAGCCGACGGCCGGCGTCGACCCCAAGGCGCGGCGCGAATTCTGGGACGAGATCCACCGCCTCGCCCGCGGCGGGCTGACGGTTCTGGTGTCGACCCACTACATGGACGAGGCCGAGCGCTGCCACCGCATCAGCTACATCTCCTATGGCAAGATGCTGGCGACAGGCACCGTCGAGGACGTGGTGCGCAATGCCGGGCTGACCACCTTCGTGGTGTCGGGGCAAAGGCTCGACGAAGTCGCTTCCACGCTCGAAGGCCAGCCAGGCATCGACCAGGTCGCTCCCTTCGGCGCCACGCTGCATGTCGTTGGCTCCGACCGGAAAAAGCTCGAAGCGGCCCTTGCCGACATACGCGGCCAAGACGGGGTGACCGTCGAGCCGGGCGAGACCAGCCTGGAAGACGTGTTCATCCAGTTCATGGCCGGCTCCAAGGACAACATGTCATGAAGAGCATCGGCAACGGCTTCTTCTCCTTCGCCCGGCTCGGCGCATTGCTGATGAAGGAGTTCATCCAGATGCGGCGCGACCGCATCACTTTCGCCATGATGCTGGGCGTTCCCTTGATGCAGCTCGTGCTGTTCGGCTTTGCCATCAACAGCGATCCCAAGAGCCTGCCGGCGGCACTGCTTGCGATGAACAACGACCAGTACACCCGCGCCATCGTCGCTGCCCTGCAGAACACCGATTACTACCGCTTCGACCATGTCGCCACGACCGCCGCGGAGGCAGAGCAACTCATGGCCAGCGGCGCCGTTGCTTTTGTCGTCACCATCCCGGCCGATTTCGGCCGTAGGGTAGCGAGCGGCAACTCGCCCCAGATCCTGATCGAGGCGGATGCCACCGATCCCTCGGCATCGAGCGGCGCGGTGTCGACGCTTGGAACGGTCGCCAGCCAGGCGCTGCTCAGGGCGCAAGGCATGCAAGCGGCGGCAGCCGAGATGGCCAAAGGCCAGCTCGAGGTCGTCGTGCACCGCCGCTACAACCCCGAGGGTATCTCGCAATACAACATCGTGCCCGGCCTGCTCGGCGTTATCTTGCAGATGACCATGGTGATGATGACCTCGATGGCGCTGACGCGCGAAACCGAGCGCGGCACGATGGAGAACCTGCTTGCCATGCCGGTGAGCCCGGCCGAGATCATGCTCGGCAAGGTGCTGCCTTATCTCGTGGTCGGCGCGGTCCAGGTCGCGGTCGTGCTGATTGCCGCGAAGCTGTTGTTTGCCATCCCCTTCGTCGGCTCGCTGCCGCTGTTGTTGTCGGCGATCCTGGTCTTCGTGCTTTCGCTGGTGCTGCTCGGTTACACCATCTCGACGGTTGCCCGCACACAGATGCAGGCGATGCAGCTGACCGTCTTCTTTTTCCTGCCGTCGATCCTGCTGTCGGGCTTCATGTTCCCCTATCGCGGCATGCCCGACTGGGCGCAGGCGTTGGGCGAGTTCCTGCCGCTGACGCATTTCCTGCGCATCATCCGCGCCGTCATGCTGAAGGGCGCCGAGTTCCCGGCAATCGCCACCGAAGTCGGCATCCTCGGCCTGTTCGTCATCTTCTTTGCCGGGTTGGCGCTACTCAGGTTCCGCCGCACCTTGGACTGATCTTTTTTACGGGCAGCCGCTCTGATAGCTTGCAGCCTCCGAACGGAGAGTGCGGCATGCTTCGCGGCGGAATCGGGCTTGGAGTGGCGCTGTGGATCATGGCATCGTTGCTTGGCCCAGCGATAGCGTCCAACCTCTACACCACCCAGACCATCACCAGTGGAACGGCTCCCGAGCGCCGCGATATCGGTTTCGCCCAGTGCCTGCGCGACGTGGTGGTGAAGGTGACGGGCGACAGCCGGCTGCTCAACGAGCCGCGCGTGGCGGAGCAGGCCAGGCATGCCGGCGACCTCATTGCCAGCCATGCGTTTCGCGATCGGATGGGCGGCACACCCATCCACGACGAGCAGGGCAGCTACGACCGGCCGCATGACCTGACCTGCGTCTTCGACGAGGCAAAACTCGACGCCTTTTTGAAGTCGCTGGGCCGCGAGCCGTGGCTCAAGCGTCCACGGCTCGTCGCTGTCGTTGGCATTCACGACGGGAAGGGTGTCGAGAGCATGCTTGCCGGCGACAGTTCTGGTCCGCGCGACCGGGACATGCTGACAGCGCTCGCGCGCGCCGCAGACAGGCTGGCGCTGCCGATGGTGGTGCCAAGCCAAAGACAACTATCGCAGGCAGGGTTGAACACCAGGACGTTGGCGACAGCCGACCCCGCGCGGCTCAACACCTTGGCCAAGATGGCCAGTGGCGACGTCGCGCTCACCGGCACCATCACATGGAGCGACAAGGATCTCGGCTGGGTCGCCAACTGGCGGACGGAAGCCGATGGCGAAAACCAAAGCTGGGGCATTGCTGGTGTCGGCTTCGACGACGCTTTCCGCAATGCGGTGGCTGGTGCCGCGCAAGTGCTGTCGGGGCACGGCGCATTGTAGGGAGTGCCGGTCCCTTCGCCCTCAGAGAGAAGGGAAGGTAGCGTTGTCGTTCGAGCACACCCCTGCCCTTCGCCCCTTCGACAAGCTCAGGGCCTCCGGGCGTTCGTCGTTAGAAAAGCCAAATCGTTGGCTTTTCTTGGCTAACAGCCAACACTCCTCACCCCAGCAGCGACCGCACCCGCTTCTCTCCACCTGCCTTGCGCCAGGCGTTGAAGCGGTGGGTGGCGGCGGCGAAGGAAATCTTCATGGCGCGGGCCACCGAGTAGCGCGAACTGCCCTCGTCGAACATGCGGTAGCAGCACTCCACGCCATCCGGCGTCAGCTTGCCGTCGCCGGTCTTGTTCTGCGGGTTGGCTGGGTCGAACTGCTCGACATGCGGCACGAGCATGCTCTTGAGGCGTTGCAAATCGGCTTCGATGCTGGCGACCAGTTCGAGCACGGGCGTGGGATCGAAGTCGGGTGATTGCTTGGCCGCCATCGGGACATCCTTCTATCAGCTGAGATTAGGCTATATAGCTAAACATTTCGCTATAACAAGAAGCCGCGCCAGTTGTGCGAACGACGCGGCAAAAAAGTCGCATGCCACGCTCACGCATTGACCTGAAAGCGCTGAGATTCTAGTTTAGAACGATTCTAAACTGAGGGAATTTTCTCATGTTATCCCGTGTCTTCGGCTTTGGCCGCCGTGCCTTCGATTCCCTGTCCGAGCAGGAGATCCTGGCTCTCGCCATCTCGTCTGAAGAAGATGACGCCCGCATCTACCGGGCTTATGCGGACGGGCTGCGCGACGAGTTTCCACAGTCGGCCAAGGTTTTCGATGGCATGGCCGAGGAAGAAGACGGGCATCGTGCCGCGCTGATCGAAATGCACCAGGCACGGTTCGGCGAGCGCATTCCGCTGATTAGGCGCGAGCATGTGCGGGGCTATTACGAGCGCAAGCCCGACTGGCTGGTTAGGCCGCTCGGCATCGACAAAGTACGCTACCAGGCCGAGGCGATGGAACAGCAGGCCTATCGCTTCTACATCGAGGCGATCAAGCGGACGAGCGATGCCTCGACCCGCAAGCTGCTTGGCGACCTTGCCGCGGCCGAACAGAGCCACGAGTCGCTCGCTCACAAGCTCGGCGACACGCATGTGCCCGAGGATGTGAAGGAAGAAGAGGCCGCCGGCGAGCGCCGGCAGTTCATCCTGACCTATGTCCAGCCGGGCCTGGCCGGGCTGATGGACGGCTCGGTTTCGACGCTGGCGCCGATATTTGCCGCAGCCTTCGCCACCCAGGACACCTGGCAGACGTTTCTCATTGGCCTGTCGGCCTCGGTCGGCGCCGGCATCTCGATGGGCTTCACCGAGGCCGCGCATGATGACGGCAAGCTTTCGGGCCGCGGCTCCCCGCTCAAGCGCGGCCTCGCCTCCGGCATCATGACCACGGTCGGTGGCCTGGGCCACGCGCTGCCCTATCTGATCCCGCATTTCTGGACAGCGACGACGGTCGCCGCGATCGTCGTGTTCTTCGAGCTCTGGGCCATCGCCTTCATCCAGAACCGTTTCATGGAGACACCGTTCCTGCGTGCTGCCTTCCAGGTGGTGCTCGGCGGCGCGCTGGTGCTTGCGGCAGGCGTCCTGATCGGGAACGCTTAGAGCCTGTTCCATTCCGATTAAATCGGAATGGGGCTCTTTCTTCTTGTTGGAGCATGATCTTTTCCGAAAACCGGTACCCACTTTTCGGGATCATGCTTTAGCCAAGGCTCGCACCGCCGCCCTTCTCAATCCGGCGAAACCGACAGGTTCTGGCCAAGCCCGCCGTCGACCTTGATCTGCTCGCCGGTGGTGAAGGTGGCGTCGAAGCCAAGAAACAACACAGCGCGCGCCACCTCGTCAGCTGTGCCGTGGCGCTTCATCGGCGTCACCGCGTCGCCGATTTCCATGAAAGCTGCACGCTCGTCGGCGGTCGCGCCGGCGACGCCCATGGTCGGCGTATCGATGAAGCCGGGGCTGACCACGTTGACCCTGATCTTGCGCGGCAAGAGCTCGGCGGCCAAAACCCTGCCGAAAGACCGCAGCGCGGCTTTGGTGGCGGAATATACCACCATGCCGGGGGTACCGGAATCATCGGCGACCGACGAGGTAAAGACGATCGAGCCGCCGTCCTTGATCAGCGGGATAAGTCGCTGCGTGGTGAAGAAGGCGCCTTTGGTGTTGATGTTGAACTGGCGGTCGAAGGAGGCTTCGGTGACCTGATCGTAGGGCTCGAGTTCGGAAATGCCGGCATTCATGTGCAGGAAATCGATCTTGCCGAGCTTTTCCCCGACCTCGGCGCCAAGCCTGGCGATCTCGTCCATGTCGGTAATGTCGGAGCGGACGACGTGGGCGCTGCCGCCGAGCGCGCGCTGCGCCTCGTGGATGGTCCTTTCGGTGCGGCCGGTGATCAGCACTTCGGCGCCACCGGCGACAAGAGCCTGCGCGACAGCGAGCCCCATGCCATGCGTGCCGCCGATGATCACGGCCTTCTTGCCCTTGTATTTTGTCATGATCTTTCCCTTGTCGACCCGGCTTTGCCGCGCCCGTTTGCAATCGACGCTGAGGTCCCTTTGTCAAGGACGACGCGGTTCCTGTTTGAACGCCGTCTGCGGGCGCTCTATCCCGCGAGCCCGGCGTCATGACCGAAAGCTAGGAAGTCACTGAGGTGTGCTCAAGTACAGACGAAATAGTAAGGTACTTACCAAAACCTCAGAATTGGAGATTTCTTGCAACAAAAGGAGCAGGAAAGTTGCTGCCTCTCCCGTTTCTACCAGACAGGCAATGGTTACTTTTCATCCATGCGCTTGCCTACTATCCGCAGGCGCTTCGGCGCGCTCGGTCAGGCCATAGTCACGCACAACCTGAGCGATGCGCAGCCGGTAGCCTGAGAAAACCCCTCCCCGGCCGGCCACCTGTGCCTGGCGGTGCTCTTCTGTATTACGCCAAGCCTTCACCGCTTCCTCGTCGCGCCAGAACGACAACGACAAAAGCCGCTTCGGATCCGCAAGGCTCTGAAAGCGCTCGATCGACAGGAAGCCGTCCATGCTGTCGAGCAGCGGGCGCAGGTCAGCGGCGATGCCGAGATAGGCCGCGCGCTGGCCTTGTGCCGGCTCGGCCTCGAAGATGACGGCGATCACGGCTGCCTCACCAGCGATGAATGCGGGCCCGACGCCAGCTTCAGGAAGAGGCGATCCTCTTTGAGGATGAACCTTTCACTCTTTGCGAACTGGTAGTTCTTGCGCCCGAGCGGATCGGCCGCAAGCCGCGCACGATAAGCCTCGTAGGCGGCGAGATTTTCGATGTTGTAGACGCCATAGGCGGTCGTTGCCGAGCCCTCATGCGGCGCGAAATACCCGACCAGGTCAGCACCGCAGCGCGGGATCGCCTGGCCCCAGTTTCGGGCATATTGCTCGAAAGCCGCCCTGCCGAACGGATCGATCTCGTAGCGAATGAAGCAGGTGATGGTCATTTTGGTCTCCGTCTGTTGGCAATAGTTCGGCCGACATCGAAGCGTGCGGCCGAAATGGCGTGCTAACGCCAGAAGGGTTTTGCGCTTTCGCGCTCGACGTCGCGGCGGGTCAGACCAATGTCGTCCAGCTGTTCGTTCGTCAGTTCGGAAAGGTCGAGCCGCTGCAGATGGCGATCATAGCCGCGAGCGAGGAAGCGGAGCACACGGCCAAACGCTCCAAGGGCCCGGGGGTTCGGCTCGGTTGCGAGTTCGGTTTTCATCGTCATGGCGGGCTCCTTTCTCAGGTCGGAGAATACGCATTGCCTGACGAGAATGCTTCGACTACCATCGAACCATGGAGGTAGCGCCATGAAGGAAGGTCCCGACATCGCCCGTATCGCCAGCCTGGTCGGCGACCCGGCGCGTGCGAACATGCTGACCGCGCTGATGAACGGCGGCGCGCTGACGGCAAGCGAACTGGCACTGGAGGCGGGCGTCAGCTTGCCCACGGCAAGTTCGCATCTCGCAAAGCTGATGGACGGCAAGCTTTTGACGGTGGCGAGCCAGGGCAGGCATCGCTACTACGCGCTTGCCGGCTCCGAAGTGGCGGCGATGATCGAAGCGATCAGCGGCGTGGCCGCCCATTCGGGGCCGCAACGCGCCCGACCGGGTCCGCGCGACAAGTCGATGCGCGAGGCCCGCGTCTGCTACGACCATCTTGCCGGCGACCACGCGGTGGCGATGTTCGACCGATTCATCGCCGAAGAGATCCTCGTGCGCGACGACGATACGGTTCGGCTCGGGCCGTCAGGTGCGAGCTACTTTGCGGGCGTCGGCATCGACACGACAGGGCTCAGCAATTCGCGCCGGCCGATGTGCCGTGCTTGCCTCGACTGGAGCGTTCGTCGCTCGCATCTGGCGGGATCGCTGGGCACCGCGATCCTCGACAAGATCATTGGCGAGAAATGGGCACGTCGGCCGACCGGCAGCCGGGTCGTCGAGTTCACCCCGACCGGACGCAAGGCGTTTGAAAAACTCTTCCTCGCCTGACGGCGAAATCTGCCTCAGCGGCCTGTTCGGCGTAACGGCGCGCTGAAACCTGTGGATAGTTTCGCGGCAATATGCGGATACATCCGTGGTGCAAAAGACACATCTTAACCAATACCGCCCGATCAGGCCTAAATGCCTAGAAAAGAACGCAATTCGGCCGCGATCGGGCGCATTTTCACACGAAGATTAACATCGCGTTCACCGAAGATTCACAACCGCCGACTATGATCGCTTCCACGTTCGGGACGAGCCCCGAAGGGACAGGGATAAGAACAATGGCTATCTGGAACCACCTCACTCACGCCGCTGTGGCGTTTCGCGAATTCATCGCTCCGACTTACCGCCCCGAGCGCCACTACATGCGTGGTCCTGGACCGGCCTGCGCGCGCCGCACCAGCACACTCCAAGCGCGCGTGACGTTCCACTGATCATGACAGTTACCGGACGTCACGAAAGCCGCATCGCTCGGCCGACCAGCGATCACCGCTCGACCACATTGCGCGGCGAACGCCGGGCGATTGTTTCGACCCGCCTTTAAGGCGTGGCCAAGCCCGCCGGGGGCTCAAGCCCGGCTGCACCAAATACGGAATGAAACTTTGGAGCGCCGCATCTTTGCGGACGCGGCGCATTTCCGTTGATCAGAGATCGGGTCGCCTTCACCACATCGCATGGCTGGCGTTGAGCTGCTTGAGCACGGCGTGCTCGCGCAGCGCCGCACAGGCGCGTTCGATGTTCGGCCAGGTCGCAGCGAGCTTGCCGGCCTCGGGGTGCCAGTGAGCGAGCATCAGCAAATAGACGTCGGCGATCGACATGCGCTCACCGGCGAGCCAGTCGCGACCCTCGAGTGCCGCATTGAGGACACCGAAGCCGCGGTCGAACTCGGCGACGGCTGCGACCTTCACCGCTTCGGCACCTTGCGGGTCGGCGGTGTAGCGCTGTGCATAGTAGTAACGCAGGATTGCCGGATACATCACCGACGACAGGAAAGTGAGCCAGCGCAGGAAGTCGGCGCGGCCCGGTGCCTCGGCTGCCGGTGCAAGGCGGGCATAGGGATGACGCTCGGCGAGCAGCAGGCACATGGCTGCCGACTCGGTCATCGAATGGCCGTCCGGCAGAACCAGCGCCGGCACCTGGCCGAGCGGGCTGATCCTGCGGAATTCCGCGTCGGGCTCGACGCCCTTGACGACCTCGATGCGCTCGAACGGCACGCCCGCCAGTTCGAATGCCACTTCGACGACAAAGCCGCCGCTGCCGGCGCGCGTATAAAGTCTGTACATTCTCGTCCCCCCAGCCGGATCCCCCAGCGGGTGGATATGGCATGGTGCCGGCAACTTCCTCAAGCCGGGCCAGCACCCGCCAGAGCTGAATTTTCACCAGTCCAGCCGGCCGTTTCCATGTGGTAGGCTCGCGCGCCGCAAAAAATTCTGCTGGCCTGTCGAAATCGGCTTTCGTCAGGCGACTTCCGTTTGGCCCGCGACGATGCGGCCTGGAAAATCAGGAGACGACAATGCAGTACATGCTTCTACTCCACCACGACGATGCGCCGTTCGTGGCGGCAAGCCATAGCGAGCAGGAGAAGATGTCCGCGCCCTACATGGCCTACAACGAAGCGCTGATCAAAGCCGGCGCGATGGTGTCAGGCGAGCGCCTTCGCGGGCCGTCGACCGCCACCACCGTGCGCGTGCGCAACGACAAGACCGAGGTGCTCGACGGACCGTTTGCCACCACCAAGGAGCAGCTCGGTGGCTTCTACATCATCGAGGCGCCCGATCTAGATGCAGCCATTGGCTGGGCGGCGCGTTGCCCGGGCGCCAGCTATGGCACCATCGAAGTGCGGCCAATCTGGCCGATCCGCTAAGGCATGACCGCAGGCGCCGAACAAGCACGGGCGGCGGCGGAAGCCGCTGCCCGCCAAAGTTATGGCAGGCTCGTCGCCTATCTGGCGTCGCGCACCCGGGACGTCGCGGGTGCCGAAGACGCACTCGCCGATGCCTTTGCCGCGGCTTTGTCCAGATGGCCTGACATTGGCGTGCCGGACCATCCGGAGGCCTGGCTCCTGACGGTGGCGCGGCGGCGCTCGATCGACCAGCAGCGGCGGCGCATCACCGGCGAGGCCGGCCAGGCCCATCTGCGGCTGATCGGCGAAGAACTGGAACAGGAGATGGCGCGCGAGAAATTTCCCGACGACCGGCTCGGCCTGATCTTCGCCTGCGCCCATCCGGCGATCGAAGCCGGCGTGCGCGCGCCGCTGATCCTGCAGACGATCCTCGGCTTCGATGCCGCGACCATTGCCTCGGCTTTCCTAGTTTCGCCTTCGACCATGAGCCAGCGCCTGGTGCGGGCGAAATCACGCATCAAGCAGGCCGGCATCCCGTTCCGCATCCCCGAAACGGCGGAACTCGGCGAAAGGCTGTCGGCGGTGCTGGAAGCGATCTACGCCGCCTTCGCCGAGGGCTGGACCGACCCGGCGGGAACGGAATCGCGCCGGCGCAACCTTGCCAGCGAAGCCATCTGGCTAGGCAGGCTGGTGGTGCAGTTGATGCCTGATGAGCCGGAGGCGCTCGGCCTTTTGTCGCTGATGCTGCATGCCGAGGCGCGCCGCACCGCCCGCCGCGACCTTGAAGGTAAGTTCGTGCCGCTCAGCGAACAGGATACGCTTTTGTGGGACGCCGAGTTGATCGCCGAGGCTGACGCGCAACTTCAGCGCGCCGGCGCCTTTGACGGCATCGGCCGCTACCAGATCGAGGCGGCGATCCAGTCGGCACATGCGGCGCGGCGCTTTGCCGGCACCACCGACTGGGCGGCAATCGCCACGCTTTATGCCGGCCTGATGACGATCTCCGCCTCGCCGGTCGTCGCCGTCAACCATGCGGTGGCGGTGGCATATGCCGGTGGGCTGGAACGGGGCATCACCCTGCTCGACGCCATCGATGACCCCAGGCTCAACGAATACCAGCCCTACTGGGCCGCGCGTGCCGAACTGCTGTCGCTGGCGGGCAATCTCTCCGAGGCCGACAAGGCCTATCAGCTTGCCATCGGGCTTGAGACCGACCAAGCCGTGCGCGCCTTCCTCAAGCGAAAACGAGCGGCTGTCGCCGACGCCCCCTCTCCCTGTTCTTTACGGGGAGAGCGACTGTCTTGGCGGTCAAGCGGTTTGCCATGGTTTTTGGTCCCGGATCATGGCGTTGAGGATGGTGAGGAGCTTGCGCATTGTCGCGACGATGGCGACGATCTTGGGCTTGCCGGCGGCAACGAGCCTGTCGCGGAAGGCCTTGAGGACAGGGTTGTGACGTGCGGCGACAAGGGCTGCCATGAACAGTGCGGCGCGGACGCGCGTCCTGCCGCCGCCGATGAAGCTCT
>NZ_JBFUIP010000150.1:0-14247 GCF_056401815.1 Aminobacter sp. P4_D5
CCGCAGCATTCGCTCCCAAGGGACGCGTGACGCTGTGGGACGAACAGGAGACGACAATGTCGATCATCAGCACGATCGGCCGCTATGGTGCGGCCATCCAGAAGGCGCGTCGCGCATCGCAGTCGGAACGCATGCTGAACAGGCTGCCGCATGAAATCCAAAAGGACATTGGCTGGCCTGCGCCAGAGCGCGGAAGGCGACGTCAGGTGATCTCAATCCTCATGTCGCCTGACCGCTGACTGCAACGAATGTTTCAACATCGCGCGCCATCTGAAACAGAAAGATGCCTATGCGATATCAAACTGAAACAGAATCGAGCGTAAACTTTTGCCTGGCCGGTGGCGCATCCAGTCTCGCGTGGCGCTGCCGGCCCGTTACTCCTCAGGAGACGACCATGTCCATCATTGGCGAGTTCCATCAGTTTGGTGCCGTGCTACGGCATGCCTGCCGCGACAGCCGTATCGAGAAAATGATGAACGGCCTGCCGCGCGAGTTGCAGGTCGAACTCGGCTGGATCGACGGGGCGGCGGCCCCGCATGGGTCGAGCGCTCCGGGTCAACTCCAAAAATATGGTCGCGTGGCGCTGCTGATCAACAAGCTGCCCCTCGACATCCAGATCGAACTCGGCTGGCCGGTCGGCCCATTGGCTCCGGCAACAAACGTAATCGAGTTCGCCAGGCAGAAAGCGCGTTGCGCATGACCTTCGCCGAAAAGGTCCGTCTGCTCAKCTTTCGCCGACGCAGCGCCGGCAGGTCGGCCGCGGCCGACCGGCGCATGCGTTCGCCCCTGATATGGGCGCCGCGCACCCGCTAAGTCTCAAATTCAGGGCAAAGTGACGGAAGGCCAGATGCCTCTCTTCGACGAGCTTGGACGCATAGGCGCCCACTTCCGGCAGGCGCGAAGCATGCGCCGGACGGCCCGTATCATGAATGCGTTGCCGCCTGAGATCCAACGCGACCTCGACTGGAACCCACCGCCATCGCTCATGGTCAAAGTCTATCGCTCGATAGCCACTTCCGTGCGGGGCTAGTCCAAGCCGTCACCGGCACTCCTCTCCACGCGAACAGAAGAGTATGATTTCCTGATCATTCTCACAGGGAGTTGCGCCATGGCTGCCTATCTGATTGCAGACGTCGATGTGACCGACGCCGCCACCTTCGAGGAATACAAGCGCGAAGTGCCCGCCACCGAACAGCGGTACGGCGGACGATATCTCGGACGCGGTGGGCTAACCAAGGTGCTGGAAGGCGATTGGGAACCGCACCGCCTCGTCATCCTCGAGTTCCCTGATATGGGCTCGTTGATGGATTGGTACGGTTCGCCAGAATACAGCCGACTCAAGGCAATCCGAGAACGCTGCGCCAACACAAGGATCATCGCCTTGGAGGGCATTAGCCTCGGTTAGGTCGCCGACGTGTCGTCAATGACCGACGCGCGTAACCTCAGAACCTGCCGGTCAGGTTGAAGGTCTCGAAGGCCGCTCGAATGTGCTCGGCAGCAGCCTTGACCGGTGCGCTGGCCTCAGGCGCCACGATCATCGCCAGGCTGTAGTTGCCGATTTCCGGCATGCCGTCCTTGGTGCCTAGTTCAACCAGTTCATCGCCGAGGAATGATTTCGGCAGCGGTGCCACGGCGAGATCGGACAGGATCGCTGCGCGTTGCCCAGCCGTATGCGCACTCATGTAAGCGACGCGGTAGTTACGGCCGTCGCGACCGAGTGCTTCGAGCGCCCCTGCCCGCCAGGCGCAGCCCTCTTCCCAGATCGAAACCGGCAATGGCTCGCGCATATGCGCGCATCCGCCCCGGGCACCAGCCCAKACGATCGGCTCGGTCAACAGCACCTCGGCCCCGGCCGCATTGGCCTTGCAGGCGTTGGTGAGCAGCGTGATGTCGAGCGCGCGGTCGTCCATGCGACGCCTGAGATTGCTGCTCTGGTCGATGATGACATCGACTGCGATCGAGGGATGGGTCTGGGCAAATCGCTTGAGCACATGCGGCAATACACGTTCGCCAAAATCGTCGGGCGAACCCAGTCGAACCACACCGACGATGTCGGGAATGATGAACTTCGACACCGCCTCACGATTGATTGCCAGCATGCGGCGGGCATAACCGAGAAGCATCTCACCGTCGGTGGTCAGCGTCACGGAGCGCGCGTCGCGGAAGAACACCGAGCGGCCCAGAATGTCCTCGAGCTTCTTGATCTGCATCGACACGGCCGAAGGCGTGCGGAACACCGCGTTCGCCGCCGTGGTGAAACTGCCGGTTTCGGCGATCGCCACGAAGGTGCGGAGCACGTCGAGGTCGAGCAGCGGCAGGGGATGGTTGAGTGGTGCGTTCATGGCCGCAGTCCTTCAATATTTCTGATCGAACACATCATTCCATTTCGTTTGATTGAACTTCATCCGTGAGAGATAGTCAACACCATCGAAGCACCGGCCATGGGGCCTGCATCGACAATGCCCGAAGAAGCGCAAGATTGCGCGAGACGGTTGAAACCAGCGGTGCCCACGGGCGAGCACCTCAAGCCGGCCTTGAACCGGCCCAGCAGGAAAAGGAAACCGCAATGTCTATTCTTTCATCGATCGGGCGCATCGCCAGCCAGTTCAACGCCGCCCGCACCCGCTTTCATGCCGAACGTTCGATCGGCGCGCTGCCGCTCGAACTGCAAAAGGACATCGGCTGGCCCGAGGCTTTCGATTCCAAGACCGGCCATCGCCGCGGTCATGGTGGCGAGGCGGTCTGAACGTGATCGAGGCGAATGCCGGACCTGCCGCGTGACAGACGTGGCAGGTYTTCCGCATCGCCACGCGACAAATGCGCGCCAAGCCACATGTACAATGAGCCGCAACACAACGAATGGCGACTGCCGCAAGCCATGTCGCTTTTAAGGTGTGCCGCTTCGTATTTGCAGCATACCGGCCCCCGGCCAAGCCCTATATGCGCATCAGCAAACGAGCTGCCCCACTCCACAACGCGAAGGCACCCCGTGTAACCACGATGCATGGATACGTGTCATGAAGATTTTCGCCCGCCTATTCGGCATACGCCGCAATACCTCGCTGTCGACCGCGTTGGAACGCCAGCGTCTCGCCAAGACGATGCCAGGCCAGACGGCCGCTATGGCCGCCAACCGGTTGGGCATGCTCGTCGGCTGAACCCGGCCAATCCGTGACACCAATCCAGCCCTGACTGCCTTTCGGCGTAGGCCGGAGGGCGATATGCTTTTGGCCCACGTCCCGGTCGCAAAATGGCAGCCACAAGCGACCATGTCGCAATTTTAATTTTAGCGACAGCTGCAACCCCATTGACAGCAAGGGAATTTGCTGTTGACGCTGTGCTATTCGCGACATCGAGTTCGCGTCGTTTCCGGCCAGCGCGAGGGTTCCTTGAACGCCATCAGACATCCGATCAAACGATCGCTTGTGTTCTTCCTTGTACCCGATTTCACCATGGTTGCCTTTGCGACCGCACTCGACCCGCTACGCATCGCCAATCGCATGCTCGGCTACGAAGCCTACAAATGGCGGCTCGCCAGCATTGACGGCAAACCGGTGCGGGCTTCGAACCAGGTTGAATGCGCCGTCAACACCTCGCTCGAAGACGAGCGCAAGAAGATGGCGGGGCCGGAGCGCCCCTCGATGGTCATCGTCTGCACCGGCATCAATGTCGAGACCTACACCAACAAGTCCGTCTTTGCCTGGCTGCGCGAGGAATATAATCGCGGCGTCGCCGTTGGCGGGCTGTGCACCGGCGCTTACGTGCTGGCCAATGCCGGCCTACTGTCTAACAAGCGCTGCGCCATCCATTGGGAAAACCTGCCGGGCTTCTCGGAAGCCTTTCCCAAGGCCAATGTCTATGCCGATCTCTTCGAGGTCGACCAGAACATCTACACCTGCGCCGGCGGCACCGCGGCCCTCGACATGATGTTGAAATTGATCGGCGACGATTTCGACGACAATCTCGTCAACCGCATCTGCGAACAGGTTCTGACGGATCGCGTGCGCAGCCCGACCGACCGCCAGCGCCTGCCATTGCGCGCGCGCCTTGGCGTGCAGAACTCCAAGGTGCTGACGATCATCGAACTGATGGAAGCGCACCTGTCGGAGCCGCTGTCGCTGATCGAGATCGCCGACCATGTCGGCCTGTCGCGCCGCCAGATCGAGCGCCTGTTTCGTACCGAGATGGGGAGATCTCCTGCCCGTTATTATCTCGAGATCAGGCTCGACCGTGCCCGCCACCTGCTGATCCAGTCGTCGATGCCGGTGGTCGAGGTGGCGGTGGCCTGCGGTTTCGTCTCGGCCTCGCATTTTTCCAAATGCTACCGCGAGCTTTATGCACGCTCGCCACAGCAGGAGCGCATCGACCGCAAGCAGCTAATCGCGGCCTGAGTCCGGGCAGAGTATTCACTGGTCGCAATAGCGCTCGAGTGAATAGTCAGGTTTACCGGCTGTCCCAAAGCCAGGATCGATCGCGCCACAGCTTTTCGCCGGCCAGGCAATCATATTTCGGTTGCGCCTGGGCAAGAACGACAGGTGGATGGGCAGCCTCCTCGGCCGCCCACTGGCGTGAAGTGGGGCCGGCAAGTTCCATCACCAGCTTGCGCCGGATCGCTTCGGGGAACTGCGACCACTCGTTGACCGGGATCATGAAGGCGCCCGGCCCGCCAATGACGCAATCGGCGTAGTAGCGGTCGAGATGCTCGACATCATAAGCGTTGCCGAATCCGCCATTGGTCATCAGCGGCAGGCCATTGACGGTTATGCCTTGGGCAACCGCGGCATCCCGCACGAGATCGACAGGCGGTCCCTGGTTGTTTGGTCCGTCGCCGGAAATGTCGATCACCTGTTTCACACCGCGGAAGGTACTTTCGGCAAACAAGTCGCTGCCGAATTCGATCGCGCTGGAGATCGACGTGCGTCGGGCGCTGTTGGGCGGCTTGGCCGAGAGCTGGTTCACGACCCGTTCGGCATCGGCGCGATTGGCGATCACCGTCCAGGGCACCACCACGATCTGCGACGTCGCTCCGGCCCACTCGACATAGGTGACTGCGATCTTGCCATAGGCGCCTTGGGCAATCGCCGCCAACACACGTTCATCGGTGAGTGCTGCGGCATAGCCGTGGCGCTGGATTTCAAGTTCGTCAGGCGACATGGAAAGCGAGACGTCGACCGCAAGCACAAGCTCGACATCGACTTGCTCGACCGCGCGGGATTGAGGCACCAGCCCAAACACCAGCGCCAGCGCGGCGCTGCCTGCAAGAAGAGCTTTGGCCGCAGACGACATTTTTGAAGGGTAAGCGAGAATCGTTTGTTTCAAAAGAAAAGCCCGGCCAGAAAGCCGGGCTTTTCATTCACAATGTTGCGAAGTGCTGTCGCTACGCTGCAGCCTCAGCTCCGCGGCTTGAGATTGTCCGGATCGTAAAGCGGCTTGTAGCCGACGCCAGCGACTTCGACTGGATAGGTCTCACCGAAATATTCGACCGCTAGCTTGCGGCCTTCCTGGGCATAATCCCACGGAAGATAAGCGAGCGCGATATTCTTGCCGATGGTGGGGCCGTAGGCGACCGACGTCGTGAACGACCGGCGGCCGAGTTCATCGACCAGCGTCTCGCCGGTCTCCGGGTCCATCACGGGCATGATGCCGACCGGATAGCGGGCAACGCCCTTCTGGTCGACATTGTCGGTCATGACCAGGGTACACAGCATGGCCGGCTGATTTTTGCGGGCGCGATATTTCTCATGCTTTGCCTTGCCACGGAAATCCGCCTCCTTGACCTTCGGGCGGGCAAGATCGGCTTCCAACAAGTTGTATTCGGTCAACAAATCGGCGTTCTGCAAGCGCAAGCTCTTTTCCATACGCCGTGAATTGGCATAGGTTTCGACACCAAAGGCCATGACGCCGGTCGCCCGCAACGCGTCCCAGACGGCCAGGGCATCCTCGTATCGCATGTGCAATTCCCAGCCCTGCTCGCCGACATAGGAGATGCGGAAGGCAGTGACGTCCTTGCCTGYGATCTTCAGCGGCTTGATCGCGGCAAAGGGGAAGTTTTCCGGCGAGAGCCCCGCCGGATCCTCCACGACCTTCTGCAACGCTGCGCGCGCATTCGGCCCCCAGATACCAATGGTGACGTAGCTCTGGGTGACATCGGTGACGGTGACATCGAAGCCTTTGTCTTGCGCCACCCGGCGCATGTAGTGGAAGTCACGCGGGCCTGCGTCGGCGCCATCGATCACGCGGCAGCGGTCGGCCATGCGGATGACGGTCAGATCGGCGCGCACCATGCCCTCATCGTCGAGGAAGTGGGTGTAGATGCCTTTGCCGATGTTGGCGTCGCCGCCGATCTTGGCCGCGCAAAGCCACTCCATCAGCGCGACGTGATCCGGCCCTTCAACGTCGATCATCGCGAAATGCGACAGGTTCACCATGCCGCAATCCTCGCTCATCGCCAGGTGCTCGGCATTGGAAACGCGCCAGAAATGTCGGTTGTCCCATTCGTTTTCGCGTTTCGGGACACGGTTGCCGTATTTCTCGAGCAGATGCTCGTTGGCGGCATAGCCATGGGCGCGCTCCCAGCCGCCAAGCTCCATGAAATAGCCGCCAAGCGCCCTCTCGCGCTCCCAGAAGGGCGAGCGGCGCACATCGCGGCCGGTCGCATAAGGTTCGCGCGGATGCACCGCCGGATTATAGACCTTCTGCGCCGCCTCGCCGCAGCGACCCTCGATGAACTTCTCTTCGAGCATGTGGGGGTAGAAGCGGGAATAATCGATCTTGTTGTGGTCGATAGGCGTGCGCCCGTCGGTCATCCAGTCGGCTATGAGCTTGCCCATGCCAGGGCCGTCCTTGACCCAGATGGCAACGGCATACCACAGGCCGCGAACCTTCTGGCTCTCGCCCATCGACGGCCCGCCATCGGTGGTGACCTGCAACAGTCCATTGAACGAATGGCTCTCGTTGTATCCCAGTTCACCCAGGATCGGCGTGAGTTCCATGGCGCGTTCGAGTGGGGCTATGATCTGCTCCATGTCGAGGTCGCGCTGCGAGGGCGAAAGGCGCGCCTCATGCTTCTCCAGTAAATCGCGCGGATGGCAAAGGCGCGGGTTGGTCTCCTCGTAGTAACCCCACTCGATCTGCCCGCCTTCGGCGGTCTTGGGGTCGCCGGTATCGCGCATATAGGCCGAATTGCCCTGATCGCGCAGCAGCGGCCAGCCTATCTCCTTGCCGGTCCCGGCAAACTCGGTGTACGGGCCAAAGAAGGTGAGCGGATGATCGACCGGCATGACCGGCAGGTCCTCGCCCGCCATCTCTGCGATCAACCGGCCCCAAAGGCCAGCGCAAACCACCACGTGGTCGGCCATGATGGTGCCGCGGTCGGTCACCACGTCCTTGATGCGACCTTTCTCGACAACGAGTGACTTGGCCGAGGTATTGGCGAAAGCCTGGAGTTTGCCGGCTGCGACGCCCTGATCGACAAGCTTGCCTGCCACAGTCTGCGAACGCGGAATGACAAGACCGGCATCGGGATCCCAAAGGCCGCCCTGCACCATGCTTTCTTCGATCAGCGGGAACTTTTCCTTGATCTCGGTCGGCTCGATCAGGCGCGCGCGCGTGCCGAACGCCTTTGCCGAGGCGATCTTGCGCTTGATCTCTTCCATGCGATCGTCGTCGCCGACACGCGCAACCTCAAGGCCGCCAATGCGGGCGTAGTGGCCCATCTTCTCGTAGAAATCTATGGAGTAGAGCGTCGTCCAGCAAGACAGGAAATCGTGGCTCGTCGCGTAGCAGAAGTCGGAGGCGTGCGCCGTCGAGCCGATGTCGGTCGGGATACCGGATTTGTCGATGCCAACGATATCGTCCCACCCGCGCTCGATCAGGTGATGGGCAACCGATGCGCCCACGATGCCACCCAGCCCGATGATGACGACCTTCGCCTTTTTCGGAAACTCTGCCATTGCCCACGACTCCGAGATGATTTTGCCGGCAGACTATAGGGCCGTGCTGGGCGATTGCAGCCTGTTTGCGACATTGCCAAAAAGCCGCGCGACCAGAACCGGAAAGTCGTCGCTACCCGACCGGAAAATTGCCGACTCGTTAACCCTATCCAGATGAGCCGAATGGTAGAAACGACCCACAAGATGAATAGCCGGGTGGAAACCTACATGGACGTAGTGGCGAACAAAGACGACGGCTACACACAGTCAAGGACAGTCATCGATTTCACCTTGCCGCTATGGTTGATGCTTGCAGCTGTCGTCGTGTGCGGCGCGATCCTGTCTCTGCCGATAACCGTCCCTATCGGCCCTATGTATTGGGACGTCTTCATCTACTACGATGCGGCCAACCGCATCTTTTCCGGCCAGGTCCCGATCGTCGACTTCTTTGCGCCGGTCGGTCCGCTCGGCTACTATCTTGCCGCCGGGCTGATCTGGCTATTTCCAAACGGGCAGCCGTCGCTACTAGCCGCCTGGTCTCTGCTGATCGTTTCGGCGCCGCTGATGGGCATAGTACTTTGGGAAGTCGGCAGCCGGTCGCGCGTCACGGCGATGGCGTTGCTCATTCCCTTCCTGCTGTTTGCGCTGCTGCCCTTCAATACGCGCGAATTTTACCCACTTCCAGGTTCCGATGCGTTCGGCATCTACAATCGCCAGTCTTGCCAGCTTCTCTACATTCTGGTCGCGGCATTGATGTTCGTACGCAAGCAGCCCGCTCTGCTGGCCCTGATCACGCTGATCATGACCGCGCTGTTTTACCTCAAGATCACCGGCTTTGCCGTTGGCGGCATTATCTGCGCCTACGCTTTCCTCGCTGGGCGCGTGCAATTCCGCACCGGGCTGCTGGCAGCGCTTGCCTTCGCAGCAATCCTCGCCGTCATCGAGGTTTTGACTGGCATCGCAAGCGCCTATGTCGGCGACATTCTGCTTCTCGTCAGCAACAATAGCGGCTCGCTTTTCTCGCGCCTGCGGGAATCGGCGTCCCAGAATTTCGACGTGGTGATCGTCGCCGCCGCTCTGATAGCCGTGCGTAGTTGGACCGAACTGCGCCGTAAGCCAGACCCCACGGCGACCATAGCCAGCTCCTCGCTGGTCGCGCGTGTACAAGCCTTCTTCAATCTACTTCCGGCGTGGTTAGCCGCCATRCTCTTTGCCGGCGTCCTGTTCGAAGCGCAGAATACCGGCAGCCAGGGTTTCATATTCCTCTGGCCTGTATTGCTGGCGATCCTGTTGAGGACAGAAAGGCTGAACGCAAGGCCAGCGCTGCTGCTGACGGTCGCTGGGTTAGTCGCAGCAATCGCGTTGCCGCCGGCGCTCGCAGTGTTCTCGCGCGCGGCGCGCACCTATATAGGCGGCGCCAACAATCCAGCTCTAGTGCATCGCAACCTGAAGACGCTGGGCGCGGTCAACATGCGCCAGGAGGTTTCCGTCCGAGCCGATCGCATGCTGGCATTTTATCCCGGGCATCGCGCTTTTTACGACGACCTGATTGGCATAGACGAAAACCCGACGCCGCTGATCTATTCGGACTTCCATTTCCAAATCGGCCACCTGAAGGCGCAGGACCGCGCAATCGACTCGATCAGGGCCCTCGAAGCCGCCAAGGGAATTCGATTTGAGACCATCATGACGCTCGATTTCATCAACCCGTTCCCATGGCTGATGGACCGCACAGCGCCACTGCACATCTCGATCGGCGCCGATCCGTTCCGCACCGTGCCCACCCCCGGCCCCGAAGTGCAGGCCGCCGTAGCCGGAGCCGACCTCGCGCTCTACCCGACCTGCCCGCCGACGATAAACAACGCCGCGCTCCATGCGATCTACGCCGAGGCCCTAGCGGGCCACAAGCGCGTCAAGCTGGACGATTGCTATGACGCGCTGGTCAACCCGAAATTCGCCGCAGCGCTTGGGCAATAAAGCTTCAGCGGTTGCGGTCTTCCATATCGAAGCGCGGCTTCCACAGTTCCAGCAGCATCATCGCCATGATGAGGATGTAGGGGAAGTAGACGCGGCTCTCTGGCAGCGGGAAGACCACGAACTTGCCGCCGATGCACAGGATCTGTGCGGCCAAAAGCACGGCGACGACGCCATGCCTCGGCACCTTGCCGGCCCGCAGCAGTGCCAGCCAGCCAAGAACCAGCAGCGCAAACAGCGTCAGCCATTCGTGAAAGCGGAACGAACTGGTGAAGCCACGGACGAGCCCGCGGAGGTAGGAGACCACAAAATAGTCCGGATGAAAGCCACGCATGTCGTTCTGAATTTCGACATTGGTGAAGTAGTAGTGCGCCCACCAACCGGGATGCTGGCCCGCCGCCGAGATTGGGCCATAGACAGCACCTGCCAGCACAAAGGCGACAAGGGCTGGCAGCACGCGCCCCCTAAACAAGACAGCCGCGAGCAAGAGCGCAAACAAAAAGATGATCATGTCGGGTCGGGCCAGATAGCCAGCCAGCAGGATCGGCACCGCCCACCAGTCTCTGCCTATGCGGATGAGATAGGCCGCAAGCACGAACAGCGCGGTGCCGAGCAGGTCCGGCATGGCCAGCTGTGCCATGGACAAAAAACTGCCCAAAAGCATGATCGGCCCCAGCACGAGCGCCGACTGCAACATTTTTTCGCGCCGCATCCACAGCATCATGACGGCGCCGATGATCAAGACGGACACCGCGTTGATGATCTGCGTGGTTTCGACATAACCGACGCTCGGCCCAAAGGTCTTGATCAGCCACGTGTAGCCAATCTTGACCCGGTAAAAGACGAGCTGCGACTGGAAAAACTCGGGATTGGCGTATTGAGCGATGTTGTAAGCGTTGGCCGTGGTCAACTGGCGAAACTGGTCCTCCGTCGCACCCGCCTTCATGATGCCCCAGACTTTTTCGTGCAACTGCACCGAATCCGCGACCTGATCTTCCATGGCGATTGCCAGGTATGGCGCCATGTCCCAATTGTATTCGGGATGCAGGAACGGAACCGCAGCCACAAGCAAGATGAACAGCGCAAACACGGTGGCCGACAGGCTGGTCACCAGACGTTTCGTCCAGTAGGTCGAAAAAAGCGTTGACGCGATATCGACCAGACGGCCGGGCATCCGGGTTGAATTGATGTCTGTGGCGCTCATGATCTGCCCCCTTCTTGTCTACTTGACCTGGCTCTTCACGAAGTCCTTGACGATCGAAACGATGCCTCTGCCAAGCAGGCTGTCGAGCGCAGCAACCAGCACGTCGACATCGGCACGGCTGCAAGTCAGTGGCGGCAGCAGCCGGACAACGTTGCGGTTGTATTCGGTGAATGCGACCAGCACGTTGTAGTCGCGCAGCAAAAGGGCGCCGACAAAGCCGGAGAGCGACCCCTTGAGCTTGTCGTCGAGCACGCTGACCACCGGCCGCAGCACCATCGGCAAGGTCTGCGAGAAGTCGTGGAACTCGAGGCCGACCATCAAGCCCTGGCCGCGCACGTCCTTGATGATCTTGGGATATTTCGCCTTCAGCTCTTCCAGCCGCTCCAGCAGATAAGCGCCTGTCGTGGCAGCGTTTTCGATCAGCCCCTCGTCATAGAGCACGTTGAGCGTTTCGATGGCGGTGATGCAGCCTTCGCCGATACCGCCGAAAGTCGCCATGGCGTGGATCATCGCCGTCTTGGGCGTGCCATAGGCCTTCATATAGACGTCGCGGCGTGCGATCATCGCTGCCATCGCAGCTTTGCCACCACCCAGCGACTTGGCGACAGCGGTGATATCAGGCACCACATTGTAGTGCTCGAAAGCGTAGAAACGGCCCGAACGGCCAACGCCGCACTGCACTTCGTCGGCAACCCAGATCACACTGTATTTGTCGCAAAGGGCGCGAAGCTTCTGCCAGTATTCTGCCTGCGCCGTGATGATGCCACCACCGCCCTGGATGGTTTCAAGCACGATGGCACCGATCGCTGGATCGGAACGGAATGCGGCCTCGACCGCATCGATGTCGCCGAAGGGCACACGCACGGTGTTGTCTGTGAGCTTGAACTCACCGCGATACAGCGCACCGTCGGTGACCGAGAGCACGCCCTTGGTCTTACCGTGGAACGAATTCTCGGCGTAGACGATCTTGGGGCGCGCCGGACCCGCTGCACGCTCGGCGAGCTTGACTGCCGCCTCCATCGCTTCCGAGCCGGACGAGCCGAAAAACACCATGTCGAGATCGCCGGGCGAAATCTGCGCCAGATTGTAGGCCAGCGCCGACGCATATTGCGACATGAAGGCGATGCCGATCTCGTGGCGCTTCTCCTCCTGGAACTTCTTGCGTGCCTCAAGCACGCGCGGGTGGTTGTGGCCGAGGGCCAGCGAACCGAAACCGCCGAAGAAATCGAGAATCTTGCGGCCGTTCTGGTCGATGTAGTGCATGCCTTCGGCACGCTCGATCTTGATCTTGTGGAAGCCAAGCAGCTTCATGAAATGCAGCTGGCCGGGGTTGAGATGCGCCTTGAACAGGTCGGTCATCTTGGCGACATCGAGCGCCTTGGCCTGCTCGACCGACATCAGGTTCGGCTTGGCGAGCTTTGCCGAAGTCATTGCCGGAGCAACCGCGACAGCATGCGAATGAGCCGTATCCGGCTTGGTGACAAGCGTCATGTTCAAATCCTCTATTCGGCCGGGGCGTGCTGGGTGGACGCGGCGACACCGTCCTTCTTGGCGCGATATTCCTTGTAGGCGGCGATAAGCATGTCCTCGTCGCGGTATTTCGGCACCCAGCCGAGCTGGCGCTCGCCCTTGGAAACGTCGAGCACGCACTCCTCGTCGGCGATCAGATATTGCTCGGGGTCCATGATCGGCATGTTCATCATGTCGAGCAGGTCGAGCGTACGCTTCACCGCCCAGCCCGGCGTCGGCAGCAGGATCGACTTCGAACCGGCATGCTTGACCAGATCGCCGAGCAGCTTGCGCACCGGCGGCGGGTTGAGCGAACCGAGATTGTAGGCCTCATTCGGCACGCCAGCCTTCCATGCGAGGCGCGCGGCTTCCGCGCAATCGAACACCGAGATGAATTGGTAGGGGTTCTTACCCGAACCGATCATCGGCACGGGAAGGTTCCAGTCGATCAGCTTGAACAGCTTTTCCAGGATGCCGAGACGGCCGGGGCCGATGATCAGGCGCGGACGAAACAGCGAAATGTTCATGCCGCGCGTCCGCCATTCGGCGGCCAGTTCCTCAGTCTTCTGCTTCGACCAGCCATATTCGCCAAGCGGCGCCACCGGGTGCTCTTCGGTCATCGGCTGGGTCACCGTGTGGCCGTAGATCATGTCGGTGGTGTAGTGCACCAGCTTGGGTGCCGCGGCATGATCCATCGCCTTGATGATGTTTTCGGTGCCGAAATAATTGACCGGGAAAAAGAAGTCGTGGCGCTTGGCCCGCACCTGCAGCGGCGACAGCATCTTGGCCGACAGATTATAGACCATGTCGTCGGCCTTGATGCCGACGGCTGCGATCGACGTCGGATCGGTCACGTCGCAATGGACGAAGCGCACGTTGTGGTAATGCGCGAGATCGCTTTTGACGATGTCAGCAACGACAACCTCTTCGCCGTCGGCGATCAATTTGGGCGCAAGATGACGACCGACGAAGCCGTCGCCTCCGAAAATGATGTGTCTCATCGCAAAAGCTCGCTTGTCTTGGTGGGTTCGATGGAGGCCGCAGCGACAACCTCGCCATGGTCGCGGCCGCTCTGGGCGATCAGCACGGTGCCAAAGCAAATGAAGGCGATACCGGCGATACGCCAGGCGTTCAGGTCCTCATGGAAGACGAAATAGGCGAACACCGCGACCGCCACATAGGCGAGGCTAAGGAACGGATAGGCAAAGCTGAGCTCGACCTTGGACAGCACATAAAGATGCGATGCCATCGAAATGACGAAGGTTAGCAATCCGGCAAAGACCCAAGGGCTGAAGACGATCTGCAAGATCTTGATCAGCGGATTGGTGCCCTCAAAAGAAAGCGGACCAAGCGACATCATGCCATGCTTGAGCATCAATTGGGCTGCCGCATTGGTCATCACTGTGAAAAGGATGAAGAGAATATATTTCATTGCTTTGTCCGTCCTTCGCACAAACTAGCGAAAAGCCACGAATATTCCGTGAAGCTTTCCCGGCAATTTTAAATTTTCTCGCATTTCTCTAACAATCGCAGGCAATCTACTCGGCCGCCTGCGCCGCCTCGCCGTTGCGCCCGCCAAGCCTGCCTGCGGTGCGCGCCCAAAAATCCGACATGAAGGCAGGGTCACGC